>DATHFL010000297.1:0-10185 GCA_035318125.1 Solirubrobacterales bacterium
GCCGTCGTCCGCCTCACCGAGGCGCTGCTGCCGATGCTCCGCGCCTCCGCCCCGAGCGCGATCGTCAACGTCGCAAGCACCGCCGGCCGGGTCGCGCGTGCCCGTACCGGCGCCTACAGCGCCAGCAAGTTCGCCCTGATCGGCTGGACCGACTCCCTCTACGCCGAGGAGAAGCCGAACGGGGTCCACGTCGGCATGGTGCTGCCGGGGTTCATCCGCACCGAGGGCTTCCCCGCCACCGAGCTGCGCGAGAAAGCGCTGACCCGCTGGATCGTCTCCAAGCCGGAGAAGGTCGCCGAGGCGATCTACCAGGTCGGCCCCGGCGGTAAGGCCGAGCGCTACGTGCCGCGCCCCTACGGCCTCACCGCCGCCCTCCGCATCCTCTCGCCGGCGCTCGTCCGCCGCGTCCTCAGCGGCGGCGCCGCCTCCAGCCTCACTACCAGCACGAGCTCGGAATGATCGGGATCGCGGCCATCGCCGTCGCCGCGGTGGTGGTCGCCACGGTCGTCGCCGCCCTCTGCGCGATGCAGCTGCGGCGGGTGAACGGCCGCTTCCGGGTGCTCGACGAAATCGCCCAGGCAGCCGAGGGTGGTGGCTCGCTGGAGGAGACGCTCGACGCGATCGCCGCCGTGATCGTCCCCGAGGTCGGCGACTTCTGCGCGATCGACGTGATCGAGGAAGGCGGGGTTCGCCGCGCGGCGACCCGGGTCAGCGGCCCCGAAGCCGAGGAGATCCAGGCGAAGCTCGCAGCCCGCACCCCCGCCCTGCAGGCGCAGATGGCCGAGGCCGCCACCCACGAACGCCAGGAGCCGCGTTTCTTCGAATACGTCAGCGACGGGGACCTGCGCGAAGTCGCCGACGACGAGGAGGACTTCGAGTTCCTGCGCAGCATGCGCATCCGCTCCGGGGTGACGGTCGAGCTGCGGGCGCGCGGCAAGCCGACCGGGATGCTGACCGTGGGCGTCGGCTCCTCCGGGCGCCGCTACGGCCGCGGCGACGTCGAGTTCGCCAGCGTCCTCGCCGGCCGGGTCGCCCTCGCCCTCGACAACGCCGGCCTCTTCTCGGAGCTCGCGCGCCGCGAGCGCGAACGGGGGGAGATCGCCGAGACGTTGCAGCGCGGCCTGCTGCCGCCGCCGCTGCCGCACATTCCCGGCTGGTCGGTGGCGGCGACGTACAGGCCCGCCGGGGCCGAGAACGAGATCGGCGGCGACTTCTACGACGCCTTCCGCATCGCCGGCGGCTGGATGGTGGTGATCGGCGACGTCACCGGCCGCGGCGCCCACGCCGCCGCCGTCACCGCCCACGCCCGCTACACGCTGCGGACGGCGGCGGCGCTGACCGGCGACCCCGTGGTCGCGCTGCGGACGCTCAACCGCGAGCTGCTGATCCGCCGGGGCACCGCGCTGTGCAGCGTCGCCGCGATGACCGTGTCCGAAGACCGGGCCGCGCCCGTGCGGCTGGCGGTGGCGGGGCACCCGCCGCCGCTCCTGATCGCCGGCGAGTCCGTCGTCGAGGCGAGCAGCCCGGCGCCGATCCTCGGCGCCTTTCCCGAGGAGGAGTGGGAGCTGGAGGCAACCGCGGTGGCCCCCGACCAGCAGCTGGTCGTGGTCACCGACGGGGTCACCGACGCCGTCGGCGAGGGGGGCCGCTTCGGCGAGGAGCGGCTGCGCGCCGCGCTGGCGGGGGTCACCAGCCCCGCCCTCGCGGCGCAGCGGATCGAGGGGGCCCTGCACGAGTTCACGGCCGGGAACCTGGAGGACGACGCCGCGATCATCGCGATCGCCCCCGCCTCCGCCGACGTGGAGCCGGCTCCCGCGGCGGAGCGGGAGCTGGTCGAGCGCCTCTACACCGCCTTCAACCGCCGCGACCCCGAGGAGATCGCCGCGGTGTGCGACGAGAAGATGGGGTTCTTCCCGATCGGCACCGCGGAGGAGATCGGCCGCGACGCCCCCTACATCGGCCCCGAGGGCCTGCAGGAGTACCTGCGCGACGTCGAGCGCGCCTGGGACGAGCTGCTGATCACCCCCAAGGTGATCGAGCGCCACGACCGCTCCCTGCTGGTGCGGGGACGGGTCTACGCGCGCAGCCGCCCCCTCGGCATCCGCGACGTGCCGGTCGCCTGGATCTGGGAGCTCGGCGACGGCAAATTCATCCGCGGCGAGGTCTTCCGCGACCCCGAGGAAGCCGTCCGCCGCCTCGCTACCTCTTCCGAGGGCACGGTCTAGGATTCGCCGCCGATGACGATCTCCACCAACCAATTCAAGAACGGGACTCATATCGAGATCGACGGGAAGATCTGGAAGATCATCGAGTTCCAGCACGTCAAGCCGGGCAAGGGCGGGGCGTTCGTGCGGACGAAACTGCGCCGGATCGAGGATGGCTCGGTGATCGACAAAACCTTCAGGGCGGGGGAGAAGTTCCGCCCGGTGCGGACCGAATCGAAGAAGATGCAGTACCTCTACGACTCCGGCGAGGCGGCGGTCTTCATGGACTCGCAGGACTACGACCAGCTCGAAATCACGAAGGAGTCGCTCGGGGACTCGATGCAGTGGGTGCTGCCGAACGCCGAGGTCGACGTCCTCTTCGTCGACGAGCGGCCGAGCGACGTGCAGGTGCCGAGCGCGATCGAGATGGAGGTCACCCAGACCGACCCCGGCCTCAGGGGCGACACCGCCTCCGGCGGCGGCAACAAGCCAGCGACGCTGGAGTCGGGCGTGGTCGTCCAGGTCCCGCTCTTCATCGAAGAGGGCGACACGGTCCGGGTCGACACCCGCAGCGGCGAGTACGTCTCCCGCGTCTGAGCCGGCCCGCCGGCCGGCGCTGAAAGAATGTCCCCATGCGCAGATCCGACCAGCGTCGCGACGCCGTCTTCGCCAACTACCAGCGTGACGTGACCGGCAGGCCGCTGGAGGAGCTGCTGGGCGAGGCGCGGCCGCTGACGCGGGAGCTGGCCGAGGGCGTCGACACGCACCGCGAAGAGCTCGACGACGTGATCGCCGCGCACGCCAAGGGCTGGACGGTGGACCGGATCGCGCCCCTCGACCTCAACGTGATGCGGGTCGCCCTCTACGAGATCGAATTCACGGACACCCCCCACGAGGTGGCGATCGACGAGGCGGTCGAGCTGGCGAAGGAGTACTGCGGGGCGGAGGCGCCGAAGTTCGTCAACGGCGTTCTCGGCGCCGTCGCCCGCGAGCGGGAGCCGGCCAAATGAGCGCCCGCCTGCGGGAGATCAGCGAGCGGCTGCGCCAGATCACCGCTGAACTGGAGAGCGAGGAGGTCAGCGACGAGGTCGCGGCCCAGCTCGCCTCCGAGGCGGCCGACCTGTCCTCGGAGGCGGTCGAGGAGGCCAACCGCGAGGCACGCCGGCAGGCGACCGGCGAGTGAGCTACCCCGGGGACCTGCGCGCGCTCGTCGATGGCGCGCTGGCAAAGCTGACGTTTTCCGCCGTCCCCGCCACCGCCGGGCTGGAGGAGGCGATGCGCTACTCGCTGCTCGCCGGCGGCAAGCGGGTGCGGCCGGTGCTCGCCCTCGCCACCGCCCGCGCCCTCGGCGCCGACCCCGAGCGCTTCTTGCCCGTCGCCTGCGCGATCGAGTTGATCCACACCTACTCGCTGATCCACGACGACCTGCCGGCGATGGACGACGACGAGCTGCGCCGCGGCCTGCCGACCTCCCACGTCAAGTTCGGCGAGGACGTGGCGATCCTCGCCGGCGACGGCCTCTACGCCGAGGCGGCGCGGCTCTTCTGCGAACAGCCGGGCGAGCCGGCGCGGGTGCTGGCGGCGCTGCGCGAGCTGGCCGCCGCGACCGGGGTCGACGGCATGGTCGGCGGCCAGTACGTCGACGTGATCGGGACCACGACCGACGCCGAGGGCCTGCGCGCCCTGCACGCGCTGAAGACCGGCCGCCTGATCGCCGCCAGCGTCGGCGTCGTCCTCCTGCTCGAGGACCTGCCGGAAAGTGAGAGAATGCCCTATCGCCGTTTCGCCGACGAGCTGGGCGTGCTGTTCCAGATCGTCGACGACATCCTCGACGTGACCGAGTCGGACGAGCGGCTCGGCAAGCCACATGGAAGCGACGAGCGACATGGCAAACTCACCTACGTCAGCCTCTTCGGGTTGGATAAGGCCCGCGAGCTGGCCGCCGAGTCCCACGCGAAGGCGACCGCGGCGCTGGCCGAGGCGAGCGGCGAGACCGACGACCTGAGGCGCGTGGCCGACTACATCTTCACGAGGAACGAATGAGCGAAAAGCCCCCCACCCAGGGCAACGAAGACGAGATAAGAGAGCCGCTGCTACCGGGAATCGACGGCCCGGCGGACCTGCACGGCCTCGACGACGAGCAGCTGCAGCAGGTGGCGCAGGAGCTGCGCACCTACATCATCGACACGATCGGCGAGATCGGCGGCCACTTCGGCGCCAACCTCGGCACCTGCGAGCTCGCCGTCGCCCTGCACAGCCTGCTCGACTCGCCCCGCGACAAGGTCCTCTGGGACGTCGGCCACCAGGCCTACCCGCACAAGGTCCTGACCGGCCGTCGCGACCGCCTGCCGACGATCCGCCAGTACGACGGCCTGGCGCCGTTCTGCTCGATCGCCGAGTCCGAGCACGACATCATGGGCGCCGGCCACGCCTCGACCTCGATCGGCTACGCGGTCGGGCTGAAGGAGGCGATGCGCAAGGGGATCGGCCCCGACGGCCGGGTCGCCGCGGTGATCGGCGACGGCGCCCTCACCGGCGGCGTCGCCTACGAGGCCCTGCACGCCGCCGGCGGCATGCAGACGCCGATCGTGATCGTCCTCAACGACAACGGGATGTCGATCTCCCCCAACGTCGGCGCCCTCTCACGCTACTTCAACCGCATCCGCCTCAACCCGCGCCTCTGGCACGCCCGCGAGGGGATGGAGGACCGGCTGACGAAGCTGCCGCTGGGGCTCGGCAAACGGATCGAGCGGCTCGGCCCGGAGATCAAGTCGGCGATCAAGGCCTACTGGGCGCCGGGGCTCTTCTTCGAGGAGCTCGACCTCGCCTACATGGGCGTGATCGACGGCCACGACGTGCACGCGCTGCGGGAGGCGCTGGGCGAGGCGTTCGCCGCCGACCGGCCCGTCGTCGTCCACGTCCACACGGTCAAGGGCAAGGGCTTCGCGGCCGCCGAGGAAGGCGGGCTGGAGTCGATGGAGGAGTGGCACGCGGCGAAGCCGAACTCGATCGTCAACGGCGCACCGGCCGCGGCGAAGCCGGTGCCGGTGACCGAAACCGACTCGCCGGAGGGGATCGAGCTGCTGGAGCGCCCGCCCGCCGCGAGTTCGCCGCCCCAGTACACCAAGGTCTTCGCCGAGGCCATGGTCGCCGAGGCCAGGGCCGACGAGCGGGTGATCGGGATCACCGCGGCGATGGCGGGGGGGACCGGCCTGCAGAAGCTCTGCGACGAGCTGCCCGAGCAGTACTACGACGTCGGCATCGCCGAGCAGAACGCGGTCCTCCTGGCCTGCGGCCTGGCGCTGCAGGGGGCAAAGCCGGTCTGCGCCATCTACTCGACCTTCCTCCAACGCGCCTTCGACCAGATCGTCCACGACGTCTGCCTGCAGGACCTCGACGTCACCTTCGCGATGGACCGCGCCGGCCTGGTCGGCGACGACGGCCCGACCCACCACGGCGCCTTCGACGTCTCCTACTTCCGCCCGATCCCCAACGTCGTCCTGATGGCGCCGCGCGACGAGGCGATGCTGGTCCACATGCTGCGCACGGCGATCGCCCACGACGGCCCGGCGGCGCTGCGCTACCCGCGTGGGGCGGCCGAGGGCGCGAAGCTGCCGGCGAAGGCGAAGGCGATCCCGATCGGCAAGGGCGAGGTCCTCGCCGAGGGCGAGCGGGTGGCCCTGCTCGGCTACGGCTACGGCGTCACCCTCGCCAGGGAAGCGGCCGAGATCCTCGGCAAGCACGGGCTGCAGCCGACCGTCGCCGACGCGCGCTTCGCCAAGCCGCTCGACACGGATCTGGCCGAGCGCCTGGCGCGCGAGCACGAGCTGGTTGTGACGATCGAGGAGAACGTCCTCCCGGGCGGCTTCGGCGCCGCGGTGCTGGAGCACCTCGAGGACGCCTTCGCCGAGTCTCCGGGCGAGCGGGCGCGGGTGCTGCGGATCGGCTTGCCGGATTCCTACGTCACCCACGGCAAGCCGGCGCTCCTGCGTGCCGAGGTCGGCTTGTCGGGGGAGTCAGTCGCGGATCGGGTGCTGAGCTCGCTCTCCAGCGCACAGCACGCATTGACCTAATCAATTTTGAGGATTGATTCAATCGGCGCAATCGATTAGCCTGCGCCAGTCTCTCCGGTGAACGGAGGAGCCGGCAAATAGCCAGCGCTTCTGGGGAAAACGCCAAGGGGAGGGGAGACGCGCATCTCTATATGTGTGGATCCGCTTGGGGAATCGGATCTCTCGCGCCCGCCTCATAGGCCGGGGCGCGAGGCGCGCCCGCAGGCCGCCCCTCGTTCTCGGGTGCTCGCCTCGCCCAGGCAAGGCCATAAAAAAGGCGCCCGCCAAGTGGCGGGCGCCTTTGCGTCCAGGGACGCTAGCTACTGCTATTTGGTGCGGAGAACCGCAGCGTCACCCAGGTAGGTCGTGCCTTC
The DNA here is from genome assembly GCA_035318125.1 of Solirubrobacterales bacterium. GTDB lineage: Bacteria > Actinomycetota > Thermoleophilia > Solirubrobacterales > 70-9 > VAYN01. The sequence goes on from DATHFL010000297.1 coordinate 6,631, forward strand.
GAGGATGGCGGTGTTGGTGCCCGCAGGCGACGGCACGCCAACGATCGAGTTGACGAACGGGTCAACGAGCCAGGAGAAGAGGAACCCTCCGCAGCCGTTGGCGCCGGGCGCCGCAAACGAGTTGTTGACGAGACGGTTTTCTTTCGCGGCGAGAATGCCTTCCGCGATGCCGGCGAGTTCACCCGGATCGCCGGTGATCGGCGTATTCGGAGGCGGCGGCGAGGTGGTGCCCGTGGTCAGCGGCAGCACGATCGGGTTCGAGTTCGAGCCGATGTAGCAGTTGCTTCCCAGGAACGGGTTGCTCAGCTTGACCTTGACCGGCAGCTGGAGAGCCGTGCCCACCCCGGAGAGGGTCGCCGGGAGGTTCAGCTGGATCGCCGAGGCCGGAGCGGCCAGTTCCACCGTCGCGGTGACGCCGGTGAAGCCGTTGTTGATCGTTTCGTTGAACAGGTCCTTGAGCAGCTGCGGCCACCAGCTCGGCGCCGTGATGCCCAGGAGGCCACCCGGTACCGGCTGCGGGGTTTTGCTCAGCGTGTTCCCGTCCGAAGCCGCGACGAAGTTCAGCGGTCCGAAGATTTCGCCGTTGATGACGGGGTCAGCACCGCCCTGCAGGATCTGTTTGTTCACCAGCGGAACGGTTTTTTTGCCGGTGGTGAAGGTTCCGGCGGTCGTTTCGGCGTAGACGCAGAGTTCAACCGCTGGATTGGCCAGCGGGCATTTGTTGAACCGGGCGTACTCGCCTTCGAGTGCTGCCGATGCCGAAGATGCCGGCACCAGCATTACGGCCAGCAGTGCGCTGGCCAGGAAAAGCCTCCTCATGACTGGTCCTTTCTGGAGTGTCTGCCAGGAGATTTCCCTTTCCCCCGGCAGTCGGAACGAGAGTTCCGATTATTGATGAAAGCTTCTAGCAGAGAGAAGCGCCCTCCGCATCATCAATATTCATTATTTCTAGACCATTTAAGAAACGCTGCTATCTGCAATAGTCGAGACTTGCCGTATTGGTTCTAGACCTTTTGGCTTTGTTCACGGACGATCCTCGCGATGGAGAACGCAGTCGGGAGGTTCGGGCAAAACGTAAGGGCCCTGCGCCTGGAGAAGGGATGGACCCAGGAGGACCTGGCCGACAGGTCGGGCCTTACCTCGGTGCAGATCTCCCGCGTCGAGCGAGGCGTCCGCGAGGTCCGGTTGACGACCTTGCTGCGGTTGATGAGCGCCTTGGAGACGACGCCCGGCCGGCTGTTGGACGGCGTCTAGCAGAACCGCTTTGATTGATGCTCATGCCGAGCGATTCCGGCAAAGCGGCCCGGCGGGCGGTCCCACGCTCCAGTCACGGTGACTGGGAGCCGGCGTCCCGCGACCCGCGGGTGATCCTCGCCGAGCAGGACGAGGCCCGGGTGGCCGAGCTGGTCCCGATCCGCTACGAGCGGATGCTCGCCTCGCCCTTCGCCTTCTTCCGCGGGGCGGCGGCGGTGATGGCGGCTGACCTCGCGACGGCCCCTGCGACCGGCCTCGAGGCGCAGCTCTGCGGCGACGCCCACCTCGCGAACTTCGGCGTCTTCGCCGCCCCCGACCGCCGCCTCGTCTTCGACTGCAACGACTTCGACGAGACCTGCCGCGGGCCGTTCGAGTGGGACGTGAAGCGGCTCGCGGCCAGCGTCGCGATCGCCGGGCGGGAGCGGGAGCTGGGGGAGGGCCGGCGCCGGCGGGCGGTCCTCGCCGCCGTGGCCGCGTACCGCGAGGCGATGCGGAGCTTCGCGGCGATGCGGAACATCGACGTCTGGTACGCGCGGATCGACGTCGAGCCGAGGCTGGCCGAATTCCGCGAGCAGCTCGACGAGCGCCGCCTGCGCCGGGTCGAGCGGGGACTGGACAAGGCCCGCTCGAAGGACAGCATGCGGGCGCTCCGCAAGCTCACCCGGAAGGTGGACGGCGAGGTCCGGATCGTCGGCGACTCGCCCCTGATCACGCCGATCGAGGAGCTGGCCGACGGCGCCGACGTCGAACGGCAGTTGCAAGCGGTGCTGGACGCCTACGGCGAGTCGCTGAGCGAGGACCGCCGCCGCCTCGCCTCCTCCTACCGCTACGCGCACGCGGCGCGCAAGGTGGTCGGCGTCGGCAGCGTCGGGACCAGGGCCTGGGTCCTCCTGCTCATGGGGCGCGACGCCGGCGACCCGCTCTTCCTGCAGGCGAAGGAAGCGCAGAGCTCGGTGCTGGAGCGCCACCTCGGCGCCAGCCCCTACGACCACCACGGCCGCCGGGTCGTCGAGGGGCAGCGGCTGATGCAGGCGGCGAGCGACGTCTTCCTCGGCTGGGTCACCGCCGAGGGCGCCGACGGGAAGGCGCGCAGCTTCTACGTGCGCCAGCTCTGGGACGGCAAGGGCTCGGCGGACCTGGCGCGGATGTCGGCCGGCGACCTGCGCATCTACGCCGCCCTCTGCGGCGAGGCGCTGGCCCGGGCGCACGCCCGCTCCGGCGACCGCGCCGGCATCGCCGCCTACCTGGGGCGGGGGGAGGCCTTCGACCAGGCGCTCGCCCGCTTCGCCGAGGCCTACGCCGACCAGAACGAACGCGACTTCGAGCGGATGCGGGCGAAGGCCTGAATGCCGGCGATCCGCCGCATCGTCTTCGTCCTGCTGCTGGACGCCGGCATCCTGCTGCTGCTCTCCGAGCTGCTCGACGGGTTCGTCCTCGACGGCGCCCGCAGCGCCCTCGGTGCCGCCGCCCTGATCGGCCTCCTCAACGCCCTCGTCTGGCCGGTGGTGGTGCGCTTTGCCCTGCCGCTGACGGTGCTGACCCTCGGTCTCGGGGCGCTGGTCCTCAACGGGCTGCTGGTGACGGTCGCAATCGATCTTCTCCCGGGGGCGGAGATCGAGGGCCTCTTCGAGGGCATCGTGGTGACGATCGCGATGACGGCGGCGACCGCGGTCGTCTACGCGCTGTTCGCGATCGACGAGGACGAGGCCTGGCACCGGCACGTGGTGCGCCGGCAGGCGCGGCGGCGCGGGCAGGTGAGCGAGAGCGAGGTCCCCGGCGTCCTCTTCCTCGAGATCGACGGGCTCGCCCTGCCGGTGCTGCGCTCCGCGATGCGCGACGGCAACGCCCCGACGATGGCCCGCTGGATGGCGGACGGTTCCCATCGGCTGGTCGAGTGGGAGACCGATCTCTCCTCGCAGACGGGTGCCAGTCAGGCCGGGATCCTGCTGGGATCGAACGAGGACATCTCCGCGTTCCGCTGGGTGGAGAAGGAGACCGCGACGCTGATGACCTGCTCGGCACCGCAGGACTGCGCCGAGATCGAGAGCCGGCATGCGACGGGCATCGGACTGCTCGCCGGCGGCGGCGCCAGCCGGGGAAACCTGCTCTCCGGGGAGGCAGAGGACGTGATCCTCACCGTCAGCCGGATGGAGGCCGAGAAGAGGTCCAATCCCGGCTACCGCGCGTTTCTCGCCAACGGCGACAACGTGACACGCACGCTCGTCCTCTTCGTGTGGGAAGTCGTCCTGGAGTTGACGGCGGCACTACGTGCCATCCGCCGGGATGTGCAGCCGCGCGGCC
>DATHFL010000298.1:0-4076 GCA_035318125.1 Solirubrobacterales bacterium
GGACCCCCGCCTCGACCAGCTGCTGCATGCGCTGGTGGTCGTCGACGGTCCAGGCGATCAGCTCGACCCCGGCGAGGTCGCAGATGCGGGCGAGGCGCGGGGTGACCAGCGGGTGGTAGACCCACATCGCCTCGACGTTGAACTGCGGCAGCCTCTCAGCGGCTAGGCCGGGCAGGCGCGTCCGCATCCCGATCAGCGCCGCTCGCAGCGGCAGCCGCGCCCAGCGCTTCGAGGTCCAGTCCTTGGTCGCCTTGGGATAGGTCCAGCCGCGCCGCAGCCCCGGCTCCAGTTCGAGCACCCGGCGCAGGGTGTGCATCTCCATCGTCGAGATCATCGCCCGCCCCAGCAGGTCGCGCTCGCGCAGCGCCGCGACCAGCTCCTCCTCGCGGCCGGGCAGCTTGACGTCGAGGTCGATCTCGACCCGGTCCAGCGGCGGCTCGAGGAAGGCGTCGAGCGCCTCGGTCAGCCGCAGCGGCGTCCGCCGCGCCGCGTCCTCCCAGTCGTGGGCGACCACCAGCGGCGCCCGCTGCTCCAGCGGCAGGTGCGCGTCCGGCAGCCAGAGCACGTCGAACTCGATCGTGTCCACCCCGGCCTCGACCGCCGCCCGGAAGCTCTCGACCGTGTTCCCGGGCGCGATCAGGTCGGCCCCCTTGTGGCCGACCAGGCGCAGCTTGCGGGGCTCGTCGGCCAGGGCGCTCAGAACAGCTGGTTCTCGCCGGCGAAGATCTCGCTCACCGAGTCGTCGGTGAAGATGCGGCGGATCGAGTCGGCGAAGGTGCTGGCGGTGGAGAGGACGGTGATGTTGTCCGGCGCGCCGGGGCGCAGCGGCAGGGTGTCGGTGACGACGATCCGCTCGATGCCGGAGCCTTCGAGCCGTTCGAAGGCGGGGCCGGAGAAGACGCCGTGGGTGGCGCAGGCGATGACCTTGGCGGCGCCCTCGTCGAGCACCGTCTGGGCGGCTGCGCAGAGGGTGCCGGCGGTGTCGATCATGTCGTCGACGAGGACCGCGGTCTTGCCCTTGACGTCGCCGACCACGTAGCCGATCTCGGCCACCTGCTGGGCCGGGCGCTCCTTCTCCATCACCGCCCAGTGGGTGCCGATCCGGCGGGCGAAGTTGCGGGCGGTCTTGACGCGGCCGGCGTCGGGCGAGACGATCACCAGCTCGTCGGTCAGTTCCTGGTCGATGAACCACTGGGTCAGCATCGGCATCGCGGTCATGTGGTCGACCGGGACGTGGAAGAAGCCCTGCACCTGGCCGGCGTGGAGGTCCATGGTGAGGACGCGGTCGACGCCGACGCCCTCCAGGCACTTGGCGACGATGCGGGCGGAGATCGGCTCGCGCGGGGCCGACTTCTTGTCCTGGCGAGCGTAGCCGTACCAGGGGAGGACGGCGATGATCCTGTGCGCGGAGGCGCCCTGGGCGGCGTCGATCATCGTCAGCAGCTCCATCAGCGCGTCGTTCGGGGTCATCCCTTCCTGCTCGTTGGCGCAGGTCGACTGGACGAGGAAGACGTCGGCGCCGCGGATCGACTCCTCGTAGCGGCAGTAGACCTCGCCGTTGGCGAAGGTCTTCAGCGTCACCTGGCCGAGGTCGAGGTCGAGCTTGCCGGCGACCTTGGCGGCCAGGTCCATCGAGCAGCGGCCGCCGAAGACCATCATCCGCTTCGAGTAGTCGTGGTCGATGGCGGTTCCCAGCTCGGGGCGCTCCTCGATCATGCTCACCGGCTCTCGTCCTCTCGCATTTGGGCCGCCTTGCGAGCGGCGTATCCGTCGATGTTCCTCTGCGCGTTCTCGCTCACGGCCAATGCCCCCTCGGGAACGTCGTCCTTGATCACTGCGCCAGCGCCAGTGTAGGCGGCGTCGCCGACTTCTACCGGGGCGATCAGCATCGTGTCAACGCCGATTCGCACATTGCGGCCGATGACGGTGCGGTTCTTGCGGAAACCGTCGTAGTTGGCGGTGATCGTGCCGGCGCCGAGGTTGCTGCCGGCGCCGATCTCGGCGTCGCCGACGTAGGCGAGGTGCGGGACCTTGGTCCCCTCCCCGACCCGCGAGTTCTTGATCTCGACGAAGGTGCCGGCCTTGGCCGAGTCCTCCAGCAGGGCGCCGGGGCGCAGGTAGGCGAAGGGGCCGACCGAGCAGCCGGCGCGGACCTCGCACTCGACCAGGTAGGAGTGGAGGACCTGGGAGCCGGCGCCTACCGAGCTGTCGACCAGGGTGCTGAGCGGGCCGACGACGGCGCCCTCGCCGATCGCGGTGGCGCCGCGGAGGCTGGTGCCGGGCTCGATGCGGGCGTCGGCGGCGATCTCGACCCCGGCGTCGATCCAGGTCGAGGCGGGGTCGACGAAGGTGACGCCGGCGAGCATGTGCGCCTCGAGCAGGCGGCGGCGGGCCTCGGCCTCGACCGCGGCGAGGTCGACGCGGTTGTTGACCCCCATCGTCACCGCGAGGTCGTCGGCGAGGTGGGCGGCGACGGAACGGCCGGCCTCGCGCAGGGCCGGGAAGACGTCGGGCAAGTAGTACTCGCCCTGGGCGTTGTCGTTGGCGAGCGAGTGCAGGGCCTCGGCCAGAGGCGCGGCGTCGAAGGCGTAGGTGCCGGCGTTGACCTCGCGGATCGCCAGCTGCTCGGGGTCGGCGTCGCCGGCGGCTTTCGCCTCGACCACCCGCTCGACCTCGCCGGAGGCGGTGCGGACGACCCGGCCGTAGGAGCCGGGGTCGTCGAGCTCGATCGTCAGCATCGTCGCCGCGGCGTCGGAGTCCTCGTGCGCCCGGAGCAGGCCGGCGATCGTCGCGGCCGAGATCAGCGGCACGTCGCCGGAGAGGACCAGCACCGTCTCGCTCTCCTCGATCAGCGGCAGAGCGGCGCGGATCGCGCCGCCGGTGCCGTCGGGCTGCGGCTGCTCGACCGTCTCGACGCTCTCGGGCAGACCGGCGGAAAGGTCGCGGCCGGGCGAGACGATCGCGGCGACCCGGCCGGCCCCGGCCTCGCGCGCAGCGACGATAGGCCAGGCCACCATCGGGCGGCCGCAGACGGGGTGGAGCATCTTCGGCGTCGACGAGCGCATCCGCGTACCCTCGCCCGCCGCCATGACCAACACCAAGGGCGAACTCACAAGGTGAACATCGTATTGACGGACGCGCCTGAGCCGGCGCATCCCGGCGTCCTCGGTCGCTCGTGTGCAGAGCACACCACGCTCCCTGCGTCCTTGGCCTGCTTGGCTCAGCCGCGTCTTCGCGTACTTCGGTTACGCGCGCTTGGCTAGATCTTTGCCCAGCAGAGCTACTGAGGTGAGGGTCCAGCCGGCGAAGATGAGGTCGATGCCGACCAGGAGGCCGATCGCCCAGTCGGCGCTGCTGGGGAACTCGGCGAGGATGAGGATGCCGATCAGGAGGCCGGCGACGCCGCTGAGGCCGAGGAAGCCGGCATTGGGCTGGCCGCGGGCGATGAAGGCGATGACGGTCCGGGTCAGGCCCATGAAGAGGAAGTAGACGCCGAGGACGAAGGTCAGGGTGAGGGTGCCGTTGTGCGGTTCGACGATCAGCCAGAGGCCGACGATCACGGTGAGGATCGCCCAGATCATCCGCAGCAGCAGCGTCCCCACCGAGTGGGCCGAGAACGCCGCGGCGACCATCACCGCGCCGACGATCAGCAGCAGCCAGCCGATGAAGATCGCCGTCCCGACCGAGGCCACCGCCGGGACCAGGATCGCCACGCAGCCGATGAAGATCGCGATCACGCCGACCGTCATCAGCGTCTTCCAGCTCCGGCTCAGCCCCTCGCGCACCTCCGGGTCCAGCGACGCTCCTCCGATCTCCATGCAGCAGACCCTAAGCGCCTACCCGGACGCCTGTCCGGCCTCTCGTTCCCGCTCACGCTCATAGAACCGAACCCACTTGCGGACGGCGTTGTCGGAAACGCCGTACCTGCGACCGACGGCGCAGTAGCTGGTCGCCTCGATCTCGGCCAGAAGTTGCTCGTAGGGAGGGCGCTTGGCGCGCCTAATATCTGGCTTTGGCCTGCCCCGAAGCCTTGAGCGATCCCAGCGGGTTCCGCAAGCGCGAGAGCAGTAGCGCTG
>DATHFL010000299.1:0-3376 GCA_035318125.1 Solirubrobacterales bacterium
CGCCGGATGCGTCGCCTCCTGCGAGCGCATGTTCGATAAGACGCTCGAGTACGCCAAGGAGCGCGAGGCCTTCGGGCGCCCGATCGGCCGCTTCCAGGCGATCCGCCACAAGTTCGCCGAGATGGCGACGAAGACCGAGGCCGCGAAGCAGTTCACCTACTCGACCGCCTGGCGCTTCGCCAACGGCGAGTACCCGGTGCGCGAGATCACGATGGCCAAGCTCTTCGCCTCCCGAATCGCCTGCGAAGTCGCCGACGAGTGCGTCCAGATCCTCGGCGGCTACGGCTACATGAAGGAGTACGAGATCGAGCGCGCCTACCGCGACGTCCGCCTCAACCGCATCGGCGCCGGCACCGACGAGGTGATGCTGGACGTAATCGGCCGGAGCTACGGGCTGTAGGCGACGAGGCGCTTTTGTCAACCATGAGGACGCAAAGGCGCCTCGACCTTCGATGACCGGTATCGATCGCGTCCGCTCGTACTACGAGGCGCTGAACGGCGGCGACGCCGAGGCAGTGTCCTCGCACTTCACGGACGATGCCGTCCACTACTACACGCGTCTCGGCCCGCATGAGGGAGCCGAGACGATCGGCGGCTTCGCCGCGCTCGGGGTCTCGACGATCGACGCCCAGTGGTACGTCGAGAACGCGATCGAGCAGGGCGACCAGGTGGCGATCGAGTGGACGATGACCTGGCGCGACCCGAAGAGCGGCGAGAAACGCCTCGACCGCGGCACCGAGTGGTTCCTGGTCCGCGACGGCAAGATCGCCGAGGTCCGCGCCTACCACCACGGCGGCAAGAAGAACCCGCAGGGCGACCTGCTCGGCTTCGACCACGAGGGCCGCGGCTACACGATGCTCGCGGACTGGCAGGCGCCCGCCGCGAGCGAGGACCGGGCATGACCGTCGTCAAGGACAGCGGCGTCCGCGCCACGCTGCCGCCCTTCGGCGAGGAGCACGAGGAGCTGCGCGAGACCGTCACCCGTTTCGTCGCCAAGGAGATCGCGCCGAACGTCGACGAGTGGGAGGCGGCGCGGGAATTCCCCCGCGAGCTCTACACCCGCTGCGCCGAGCTCGGCTTCCTCGGCCTCAAGTTCCCGGAGGAGCTCGGCGGCCAGGGCGGCACCCACCTGCACGACGCGATCTGGGTCGAGGAGCTGGCCCGCTCCGGCGGCTCCGGCGGCGTCGCCGCCGGGCTCAACGCCCATACCTCGATCGCGATGCCGCCGATCTTCAACTTCGGCACCGAGGAGCAGAAGCAGCGCTGGCTGGTGCCGGGGATCGCCGGCGAGAAGATCGGCGCCCTCGGGATCACCGAGCCGGGCGCCGGCTCCGACGTCGCCTCCCTCTCCACCACCGCCCGCCGCAACGGCGACGGTTACGTCGTCAACGGCGCCAAGACCTTCATCACCAACGGCGTCCGCGCCGACTTCCTCGTCTGCGCCTGCAGGACGACCGAGGAGGGCGGCCACGGCGGCATCTCCTTCCTCGTCCTCGAGCGCGAGATGCCCGGCTACGAGGTCAGCCGCAAGCTGGAGAAGATGGGCTGGCACTCCTCCGACACCGGCGAAATCTCCTTCAGCGATGTCGAGGTGCCGGCCGAGAACCTGCTCGGCGAGGAGAACGGCGGCTTCAAGCTGATCATGGCCAACTTCGCCTGGGAGCGGCTGCTGATGGCGATCGGCGCCGTCGGCGCGATGCAGCGCCTCATAGAGATCACCGTCGCCTACGCCTCGGAGCGCGAAGCCTTCGGCCGCCCGATCGGCAAGTTCCAGGCGATCCGCCACCACGTCGCCGAGATGGCGACCCGCGCCGAAGCCGCCCGCGCCCTCACCTACAACGCCCTCCGTCTCTTCCACACCGGCCAGGACTGCATCCAGGAGGTCTCGATGGCCAAGCTGATGACCCAGCGCGCCGTCCTCGAGATCGCCGACCAGTCCCTGCAGATCCACGGCGGCTACGGCTACATGCGCGAGTACGGCATCGAGCGCGCCGTCCGCGACGCCCGCCTCGGCCCGATCGGCGGCGGCACCGACGAGATCATGAAAGAGATCATCGGCAAGACGATGGGCTTGTAGCCGCAAACAAATGCCAACCGAGCGATCGCAAGTGAGTCCCTCAGGTGACCCAAGCCCCGACAGTTGATTTTCCGACCTCAATCACCTCGTCCAGGCGAAGCCTGATTTCGTCCCTATCCCGCATTGCCCGATCATGAGAGAGAGATTCAATTTGCCGATCTGACTCAGCTTTGAGTTGCGCCTCGAGTCTCCTTTGCTCAGCCTCAAGGCTCGTTGCAAGCCTCTCGCGCTCAGCTCGCATCGTCAGCCTAGTTCGGAGATAGCCAGCAGCGGCGGTAATCAGCGCCGAAACTACGACAACGGCAACCCCTGCCCATACCGCCTCAATCGGAACTTCTCCCCCACCCGTACTGGATCCCGCTGCGAAGATCACTCATTCATCCTGGCGAGTCGCCCGGAGGTTCGGCGCTAAGAAGGCCCTGAACCAGCTGACTTGGGTGACCTCACGAAAAACCGATGGATGCGAGTCCTAAAGAAGAGTCGTGCCTTCTGCGGAAGATCTCCCAACAGACTCTGCCGAGTCTCTGGACGACCACGACCAAGAGTTGGTGGGGGCGGAGGTGGAGGCATTGCCGTGTCCCGCGTGGATTTCGGTATGGCAGCCATCGCTACAGAATGCTACCGCCGAAAATAGCCACTAAGGAGAGGGTCTCGACCACAAGCAACCCAGCCGCGATAGTGAAGGCTTTGCTCATATGACCAATCTCCTTGTCGTTCGACTCCCAGAATCGATCGAGGTCGTAAGCAAGCCGCCGATAGACCTCTGAAAGATCTTTCCGAACGGCATAGAAGCTCGAGTACACGTCGCCGCCCGCAGGCGCGAAGACAAGGTTCCTCTTCGGCAGGAGGATGAAGACGCTCGAGGCGATCGAGGCAACAAAGGCGGCTAGAGCGGCAATTGCGAACCCCTTCGGACTCGGGAATCGAAAAGCCTGCTGCCCAAGGAATGAAGCAGCCAACGACGAGGCTGCGAGGAGAATCCCCGTACGACCCCTTAACTCTTCAAGTAATCCCTCCTGCTTATCGAGCCCTCGAAGAGCGGCTTCGTAGGCCAATTTCTCAAGCTCCCCCGCCACAGGGATGAAATATACTGTCTGCGGCTGCGGAAAGCTCAGCGCCTAGGCATCGAGCGCGCCGTCCGCGATGCCTGCCTCGGCAAGACGATGGCTTGTAGAGTCGCCGCCATGCGGCCCTGGAGCACGCTGCGGTACGTCGATCCGCGAGCCCCGAGGGGTCGGATCTACCGCGGGTGGTCGTGGCTCGTGTCCTCGCCGATAGGGCTCTGGCTGTCGCGAAACA
>DATHFL010000300.1:0-3195 GCA_035318125.1 Solirubrobacterales bacterium
GAGCGGCTCGGCCTGCTCGAGCCGATGGAAGCGGCGGGCGCGAGACGGCCCCGGGTGCGGATGTGGAGCGAGTGGGGATGGATCGAGGCGCCGCCGGAGCGCGCCGCCCGCGGCCTCAACCTGCGCCGCGAGGTGCTCGACCCGCTGGTGCGCTCGATCGCGGCCGAGACGCCGGGGGTCGAGATGCTGATCGGCTGGAGCGCCGAGCGGCTGCTGCGCGAGGAAGGAGCCTTCGCCGTGGTCGTCGTCCGCAACCCACGGGGGGAGGAGCGGGAGCTTCGCGCCCGCCTCACCGTCGGCGCCGACGGCCGCGACTCGCGGGTCGCCGAGCTCTCCGGCGTGCCGGTCAAGACCTACCCCCACAACCGCTTCGCCTACGGCGGTTATTTCGAGGGGGGCGAGCCCGCCAACGCGCCGGACGCGACGGCCTGGTTCCTGAACCCGCAATGGGCGGCGAGCTTCCCCACCGACCACGGCCTCACCTTCTACGCGGCGATGCCGACGAAGGACCACCTGCCGGAGTTCAAGCGCGACCCCGAGCGCGCCCTCGTCGGCTTCCTCTCCGGCGTCCCCGAGGCGCCGCCGATCCGCGAGGGGCGCCTGGTCGGGCCCGTGATGGGCAAGACCGACATGACGAACCGGATGCGCAAGCCGGTGGCGCCGGGGCTGGCGCTGATCGGCGACGCCGCGCTGGCGACCGACCCGCTCTTCGGCGTCGGCTGCGGCTGGGCCTTCCAGTCGGCCGAGTGGCTCTCCGACAGCGTCCTCCCCGCCCTGCGGGGGGCCGAGCCGCTGGAGCGGGGGCTGGCGCGCTACCGGCGCCGGCACGCGAAGGAGCTGCGCGGACACGCCTTCTTCATCCACGACTACTCGACCGGACGGCGCTTCAACCCGGCCGAGCGGATGCTGTGGTCCGCCGCCACCCGCGATCCCGAGGTGGCGCTCGTCCTCGAGTCCTTCGGGACGCGCCAGATCGGGCCGGCGCGAATGCTGCCGCGGGCGATCCCGCGGGCGATCGCGGTCAACGCCCGCCACGCGCTGGCCCACTGAGCGGCGTGCCCACGCCTGCAACTGACACATAAGTGTCAATCCTTTGAATCAATTCAGTAACACCTATTGAAGTGCCCGATTTCGCTCTCTAGGGTCGGCCGCCGGAGGGCGAAGGAGGCGGGTGCTTCCACTCGATTCACACTCGATGTGTCCGGTCCAACCAGCCGGATCCGGTTCAAGTCCGGCGCCCTCCGCAGATATAGACCGCCGTGAGCGGGTCGAGTCAGGGCACGACGACCGTGCTACTTTGAAGGCAGGGTGTGAATCGTGTGCGGGGTGGTTCCCCGCTTCGCCAGACTCGACCCGCCTCGCGGCGGGTCTTGTCGTTTCTGGGGGCGCAAGGTGCTGGCGGGTCCGCCGTCGAAGGAGACGCGGATGGACGAGCGCAGCCGCAGGGTCCAGGAAAGGCTGAACACGCCGATGCTGATCGCGGCGGCGCTGACGCTGCCGACGGTCGCGATCACCGAGTCGCAACCGGGCGGGACGCTGGAGGACGTGGCGATCGCGCTCAACTGGATCACCTGGCTCGCCTTCCTGGTCGAGCTGGTGGTGATGCTCTGGGTGGTGCCGAACCGATGGGCCTGGATCAGGCGCAACCCGCTCGACCTGGTCATCGTCTTCCTGACGCCGCCGGTGCTGCCGGCGAGCCTGCAGGGCCTGCGCGCGCTGCGCCTGCTGCGGCTGCTCCGCCTCCTGCGCCTGGCCCAGCTCTCGCGCGAGGTCTTCTCGCTCGAGGGCCTGCGCTACTCGCTCCTGCTCACCGTCCTCACCATCGTCGGCGGCGGCAGCATCTTCGTCGCGGTCGAGAAGGAACAGCACCTGAGCGTCTGGGACGGCATCTACTGGGCGGCGACGACGATGACGACGCTGGGCTCGAACATCTACCCGACCACCACCGGCGGCGAGATCGTCACCGTCTGCGTGCTGATCGTCGGGATCGGCTTCGTCGCCCTCCTCACCGGCTCCTTCGCCCAGCGCTTCCTCGCCCCCGAAATCGCCGAGATCGAGGAGGAGCTGGAGGAGGAGCAACTGACCGCTGAGGCCCTGGCCCTGCGCGAACTGCGCAGCGTCCAGGAGCAGCTGCAGGCGCTCTCGCTGGCGATCGAGCGGATGGCCGACCGCCACCGCTGACGAACTGCATCAAATTTCCTACCTGCCGGGGCGGAAATTCGATGCAGTTCGGGTTAGTCGCCCCTTGCGTGCTCCTCGGCGATCTTCGCCTCCAGCTCCTCCATCACTTCGGGGTCGCGGAGGGTGGTGACGTCGCCCAGGGCGCGGCCCTCGGCGATGTCGCGGAGGAGGCGGCGCATGATCTTGCCGGAGCGGGTCTTCGGCAGGTCGTCGGCCCAGACGATCCGCTTCGGGCGGGCGAACTTGCCGATCCGCTCGGCGACGGTGGCGCGGATGCCGTCGACCAGCTCCTCGCTCTCCTCGATCTCGCCGCGGAGGGTGACGAAGGCGCAGATCGCCTGGCCGGTGTCCTCGTCGGATTCGCCGATCACCGCCGCCTCGGCGACGTCGGGGTGGGCGACGATCGCCGACTCGACCTCGGCGGTCGAGAGGCGGTGGCCGGAGACGTTGACGACGTCGTCGATCCGGCCGATCACCCAGAGGTAGCCGTCCCTGTCCCTGCGCGCCGCGTCGCCGACCACGTAGCGCTCGCGCCCGAACTTCGAGAAGTAGGTCTCGATGAAGCGGTCGTCCTCTTTGTAGAGGCCGCGCAGCATCGAGGGCCACGGCCGCTCCAGCACCAGCAGCCCCTGCCCTTCGCCGACCGGCTCGCCCTCGCGCTCGTCGACCACCGAGGCCTCAACCCCAGGGAACGGCACCGTCGCCGAGCCCGGCTTGGTCGCGGTGATCCCCGGCAGCGGCGTGATCATGATGTGGCCGGTCTCGGTCTGCCACCAGGTGTCGACGATCGGGCAGCGCTCGCGGCCGATGACGACGTGGTACCACAGCCACGCTTTGGGGTTGATCGGCTCGCCGACCGTTCCCAGCAGCCGCAGGCTCGAGATGTCATGCGCGTTGGGCTGCTCGGCACCCCACTTCATGCAGGCGCGGATCGCCGTCGGCGCCGTGTAGAAGATCGTCACGCCGTAGCGCTCGCAGAGCGCCCACCAGACATCCTTGTCGGGGTAGTCGGGC
>DATHFL010000301.1:0-3187 GCA_035318125.1 Solirubrobacterales bacterium
GATCGCCGCCGTCTCGGTGATCTCGAAGTCGAGCCAGGCGGGGTTGAGGCCGTCGGCGATCGCTCGCCGCACGTCCGCGATCAGGGCCGGCTCGCCGAGCGAGGCGCCGGAGACGTTGACCGCGATCGGCCGGGAGCGGCCGGCCAGCTCGATCGCCTTTCCCAGCACCAGCCGGTCGATCTCGGCGATCAGCCCGAGCCGCTCGGCCGTCGGCAGGAAGGAGGAGGGGGGGATCACGTCGTCGTTCTCGTCGAGCATCCGCACCAGCAGCTCCTCGCGGGCGACGCAATGGCTGCGGAGGTCGAAGATCGGCTGGGCGTAGACGACGATCCGCTGCTGGTCGATCGCTTCGCGGATGCGATCGGCCCAGGTCAGTTTGCGATTCGGTCCGGTGGTCGAGTCGACCGCGCGGCCCCCGCCCTCTTCCTTGGCTTCGCAGAGGGCGATGTCGGCGGCGATCATCAGGCCTTCCGCGTTGACCGCCTCGCCGGTGCCGCCGAAGCAGGCGATGCCGACGCTGGCGCCGACCGACGGGGTCCCCCGTTCGCGCACCAGCCCGACCAGCCGCTCGGCCGCGCCCATCGCCTGGGCCGGGGTGGCCCGGGTCAGCAGGAGGGCGAATTCGTCGGCGCAGATCCGCGCCGGGATGTCCTCCGCCCGCGCCTCGTCACGCAGCGTCCTTCCCACCGCGTCCAGCAGCTGGTCGCCGGCCTCGTGCCCGAGCGAGTCGTTGACCAGATGGAAGGAATCGATGTCGAGCAGCAGCAGCGCCCCCGGCTGTTCGCGGTGGAGGGGATCGAGGATCCGCTCTTCCACCACTTCCACGAAGGTGTCCCTGTCGCAGAGACCGTTGCTGTCGATCGCCTCTCGCACCGCCACCCCCGGGTGCCCGGATGGATTACGTTAAAAACGACTTTACAAAGAATTAAGTAGTCCGTGGGCAGGGGCGGCCACCCTGGGCGCAGGCAATCGTCCCGGGCCGCGACAGGGCGCTATCCTTGGCCGAGCCTCGCGCCCTGGCACGAGGTTTTTCTTCTGTAACGACTACCTCAGGCACGGAACGAGGGAGAAGATGGCTCGCGGAGATGTCCGCATCGCGGTGACGATGGCTTGCGAAGAGTGCAAGCGGCGTAACTACCAGACCAACAAGTCCCGGCGCAACACGCCGGATCGCATCGAGATGCGCAAGTTCTGCCGCTGGTGCGGCCACCACACCCCTCACAAAGAGACGCGCTAATTCCCGATGGCGAAAACCCGCGCACAGCGCAAGGCCGAGCGCCGGGCTCGGGAAGCTGAGGAGAGGAAACGCTCCGGCGACGGGCGCGACAGCATCGCCCGCGCCCAGCACGACACCCAGGTCCCCAAGTCCGGGGACGAGGCGCTGATCGAGGCCGAGGAGCTGGGGATGGCCGCCGGCGTGCCGGAGTCGGCCCTCGAGCTGCCCGAGCACACCAAGCCCTCGCGGGCCGAGCGCCGGGCCGAGACCAGGGCCGCCAAGGAAGCGGAGAAGCGCAAGCGCGACGAGCAGAAGCGGCGTGAGCGCGAGCAGCTGGCGAAGAAACAGAAACAGGCTGCGGCCCAGCGGCAGCGCGGCGGCGTCATCGGTTTTCTAGTCTCCTGCTGGGCCGAGCTGAAGAAAGTACAGTGGCCCGACCGCGAGACCCTGGTCCAGGCGACGGCGGTCACCGTCCTTTTCGTCGTCGTCGCGGCCGCTTACCTGGGTGCCCTCGACGCGGTCTTCAACTGGCTCATCAAGCAGATCCTCTAAGCGGGATCCCGAACAAAGGCTTCTTCAGACGATGTATCGCTGGTACGTGATCAACACCTACTCCGGGCACGAGAACAAGGTCAAGCACAACCTCGAGCACCGGGTTCAGACGATGAGCCAGAACCGCAACGTGCGGCAGGTCGTCGTTCCCACCGAGCAGGTCTCGGAAATGAAGGACGGGCAGAAAGTCCAGACCGAGAAACGGACGATGCCCGGCTATGTCCTCGTCAACATGGAGATGACCGACGACGCTTGGGGCCTGGTCAAGAACACCCCCGGCGTCACCGGCTTCGTCGGTTCCCGCAACAAACCGGTGCCGCTCTCCAAACCCGAGGTCGACCGCCTGCTCCACCGCGAGACCGCCGAGCGGCCCCGCACCCAGGCCCAGTTCGCGATCGGCGAAACCGTCAAAGTCATCTCCGGCCCGCTCTCCGACTTCTCCGGCGAGATCGCCGAGATCAACGAGGACGCCGCCAAACTCAAGGTGCTGGTCTCGATCTTCGGCCGCGAGACGCCGGTCGAGGTCGGCTACGACCAGGTCAAGAAGATCTAGCTGACGCGATAACCGGCGCGCTCCTGCGTCCTCGGTCGCTCGCGTGCGAAGCACGCCACGCTCCCTGCGTCCTTGGATCACTTGGTTCTCGCGCCAGCTATGCTCCCCAACCGCTTATGGCGAAAAAAGTCCTCACGGTGATCAAGCTGCAGATTCAGGCGGGCAACGCGAACCCGGCGCCGCCGGTCGGCCCTGCCCTGGGCCAGCACGGGGTCAACATCATGGACTTCTGCAAAGCCTTCAACGCCCAGACGCAGAACGAAGGCGGGACGATCATCCCGGTCGAAATCACCGTCTACGAGGACCGCTCCTTCGACTTCATCACCAAGACGCCGCCGGCCGCGGTCCTGATCAAGGAAGCGATCAAAATCTCGAAGGGCTCGGGCGAGCCGCACGTCAACAAGGTCGGCACGATCTCGCAGGCCCAGATCCGCGAGATCGCCGAACGGAAGATGCCCGACCTCAACGCCAACGACATCGACGCCGCCTCGAAGATCATCGCCGGCACCGCCCGCTCGATGGGCGTCGACGTCGCCTAGGAGAACTTCGATGGCCCACGGCAAACGATTCCGAGCGCAGTACGAGAAGGTCGATCGCGACCGTCAGTACGACCCGGCGGAGGCGATCGCCCTGATCAAGGAGGTCGCCAGCGCGAAGTTCGACGAGACGGTGGAGCTTCACATCCGGCTCGGCGTCAACGTCCGCCACGCCGACGAGCAGCTGCGCGGCACCCTGGCGCTGCCGCACGGGCTCGGCAAAGACGTCACCGTCGCCGTCTTCGCCCAGGGTCAACAGGCCCGCGACGCCGAGGCCGCCGGAGCGGACTTCGTCGGCGGCCAGGACCTGGCCGAGAAAGTCCAGGAGGG
>DATHFL010000302.1:0-5188 GCA_035318125.1 Solirubrobacterales bacterium
GCAAGGGCACCGCCAACCGAGCACATTCCGCAGAAGGCGTCTACAAACGGAATGGCTGGATCGGTCCGGCGAACAATCTCCGCGACAACCGGCGCAACATCGTGCTTGTTTCCCATGTAGCGGATCCGAGTTGCCATCACGCGGCCTATCTTGAGGGTAAGTGGCGGGTTGATTGCTGTTGATACGACATTAAAGGCTGAAGCGCAGACGATTCGCCCCAAACTCGAGGACTGCTACCCGCTTCGGCCATCTTTGCAGGCTGCCTAGGGGCGCTGAAGTCGAAAGCTAGGCGATCAGCAGATTCTGCTCTCGGACGTGGCAGACGATCTCTACAGCCACCGAGGACTAGAGCAGAGTCGGGCGGCGGTAGCTCCCGTTGGAGACCGCCATCGCGGCCCGCATCCTAGACTCCAGGCATGGCCACCCCCGAGGCGAAGAACCTTGAGGCGATCTCGCAGGCGATCGACCAGCACAACATGAACTGCCCCTTTCCGGCGGCGGAGGTGCGGATGAATCCGTTTGAGGTCGAGCGGTTGGGGTGGGACTCGATCCGGGGGTTGCCGGTGGTGCCTGATTCGGAGATCGGGACGGGGCGGTTCCGGATCGTCTGCTCGCGGGATTTGGAGGACGATGGCCTGGAGGTCGTCGAGGCGGTCGGGCAAGAGCTCGAGACCGTCGCGCCGGCTCGGAACTGATCGCGAGTTCGCGTCAGCCCGGGCTATACACGGGTTATCGCGAACTCGGTGATCAGACCTCGTTCCAGAAGTCCAGGCCGAGGTCGCTCAGCCAGTTCTGGGCCTCGATGTTGAGCTGGAAGAGCTCGCCGGTCCAGATCAGCACTCCCATCGCGATCAGGATCACGCCGCCGACGGCGACGATCGCCTGGTAGTGGCGCTTGACGACGGTGAAGGCGGTGGTCATCTGGGAGAAGGCCAGGGCCGTGAGAATGAAGGGGATCGCCAAGCCCGCCGAGTAGACCGCCAATAGGAAGGCGCCGCGGCCGGCCGATTCGGAGAGCGAGGCCGCTGAGAGGATCGCGCCCAGGGTCGGGCCGATGCAGGGCGTCCAGGCGATCGCGAAGGCGGCGCCGGCGACGATCGGGCCGCCCTTGCCGGCGCGGTCGAGCAGGGCGTTGACGTGCCACTCGCGGTTCAGCCGCACGACGAACAGGGAGGCGACGAAGAGGACGCCCATGGCGATGATCAGCGCCCCCGAGATCTTGATCAGCGTCTCCTTGTGGTCCTGCAGGACCGAACCGAGGCCGGTCGCGGTCAGCCCGAGGAGGATGAAAATCGCCGAAAAGCTCGCCACGAACAACAGGCTCGGTCCCAGCACCCGGCGCCAGCCGGCGCTCTCCAGCTCCGCCGCCGAGACCCCGCTCACCGCCGACAGGTATCCCGGCACGAGGGGGAGGACGCAGGGGGAGAGGAAGGAGACAACGCCCGCGGCGAGCGCGGCGAGGATTCCCACGCCCGAGGCGGGATCGGTACTAGCTGCGAGAGGCACCACTGCCCCTGAGATTACTCGCCGCTTCACCCACCGATCGCTCTGGCGCGCTAGATTTGGCCAGCCAGCCAATCAAGGGAGGAGAGAGAGTTGAGCAACCGCACGTTCGTGATCGGGGTCGGGATGACCAAATTCGAGAAGCCCGGGACCAAGGAGGGCGACTACCCCGACTGGGCCAAGGAGGCGGGGGAGAAGGCGCTCGCCGACGCCGCTATCCCGTACGAGGACGTCGAGCAGGCCTACGCCGGCTATTGCTACGGCGACTCCACCTACGGCCAGCGGGCGCTCTACCAGCTCGGCCTGACCGGGATCCCGGTCGTCAACGTCAACAACAACTGCTCGACCGGCTCCTCGGCGCTGTTCCTGGCCCGGCAGGCGGTCAAAGGCGGGATCGCCGAGTGCGCGCTGGCGCTCGGCTTCGAGAAGATGGAGCCGGGCAGCCTCGGGGTCAAGTACACCGACCGCACCAACGCGCTCGACAAGCACGCGATGCGGATGTTCGAGATCCGCGACCCGGAGGCCTCGCCGCCGGCGCCGCAGATGTTCGGCAACGCCGGCCGCGACCACATGCAGAAGTACGGCTCCGAACCCGACCACTACGCCTGGATCGGCTGGAAGAACCACAAGCACTCGATCAACAACCCCTACGCCCAGTTCCAGGACGAGTACTCGCTGGAGGACATCAAGGCGGCGAAGATGATCCACGACCCGCTGACCAAGCTGCAGTGCTCGCCGACCTCCGACGGCTCGGCCTGCGCGATCGTCGCCTCCGAGCGCTACGTCGACCAGCACGGGCTCTGGGACCAGGCGATCGAGATCGCCGGTCAGGCGATGGTCACCGACCTCAGCTCGACCTTCGACGAGGACGCCGACTGCATGACGATCGTCGGCTCCGACATGTCGCGGACGGCGGCCGACGCCGCCTACGCCGAGGCGGGCGTCGCGGCCGAGGAAGTCGACGTCTGCGAGCTGCACGACTGCTTCAGCGCCAACGAGCTGATCACCTACGAAGCGCTCGGCTTCGCGGCCGAGGGCGAGGCGCACAAGCTGGTCGAGGAAGAAGCGACCACCTACGGCGGCAAGGTCGTCGTCAACCCCTCCGGCGGCCTGATCTCCAAGGGCCATCCGCTGGGGGCGACCGGCCTCGCGCAGTGCTCGGAGCTGACCTGGCAGCTGCGCGGCGAAGCCGACAAGCGCCAGGTGGAGGGCGCCGCGGTGGCGCTGCAGCACAACATCGGCCTCGGCGGCGCCGCCGTGGTCACGGTCTACAAACCGGCGGCCTAGGGAACGGTCGCCACGGGTAAGGAGGAGCACGATGGCGAAGGAACGGCGGCAACTGAGCGGCAAGGTGGTGGCGATCACCGGCGGTGCGCGCGGGATCGGCAAGGCGACCGCGCAGGCGCTGGTTCGCAAAGGCTGCCGCGTCGCCATCGGCGACCTCGACCTTGAGCTGGCGGAGAAGACCGCCGCCGAGCTCGGCGGCGGCACCGTTGCGCTGCAGCTCGACGTCACCGACCGCAGCTCCTTCGCGCACTTCCTCGACGAGGCCGAGCGCCAGCTCGGGCCGCTCGACGCGGTGGTCAACAACGCCGGGATCATGCCGGTGACCCCGTTCGAGGACGAGAGCGAGGACTCGGTCCGCCGCCAGATCGACATCAACCTCCACGGCGTCATCACCGGGACCCAGCTGGCGATCAAGCGGCTGCGTCCCCACGGCAGCGGCTGGATCGTCAACATCGCCTCCCAGGCGGGCAAATCCGGGGTCCCCGGCATCGCCACCTACTCGGGCACCAAGCACGCGGTGGTCGGGATCAGCGAGGCGGTGCGGGCGGAGCTGCGGGGCAGCGGCGTCGAGGTCCTCTGCGTGATGCCGACCGTGGTCAACACCGAGCTGACCAGCGGCGTCGGCCAGAAATGGGTGAAGCCGGTCGAGGCCTCCGACGTCGCCAACGAGATCGTCGAGGCAATGGAAGTGCCGCGCTTCGACGTCTTCGTCCCGCGCGCCAACGGCGTCCTCTACAAGATCCTCAACCCGCTGCCGCGCAGCTGGCGCGAGGCGCTCGGCCGGGCGATGAAGGTCGACAAACTGATGATCGAGGTCGACCACGGCGCCCGCCGCGCCTACGAGGAGCGGGCGGCCGCGAGCGAGCCCGGGCAGGAGGACGACGCCGACCAGGCGCCGCAGCCCCAGCGCGACGCCGCCTGAGCGACGATTGGCGAGTTGACCTGCCTATAGCGAGGTCAACTCGCCAAAGGAGGAGCTAGTCATGGGAAGGATCTACGACGCGACCTGGGGCCGGATGTTCTCGGCGATGTACGACCGCGCCTTCGAGGCGACCGAAGAGGCGGGCCTGCGGGAGATGCGCCGTGAGCTGCTGGCGGCGGCGCGGGGGAGGGTGCTGGAGCTGGGCGCCGGCACCGGCCTCAACCTGGAGCTCTACCCGGGCGGGCTTGAGGCACTGACCCTGACCGAGCCGGACCCGCACATGACCAAGCAGCTGCGGGAGAAGCTCGCGGACTCGGAGAGGAAGGCCGAGGTGGTCGAGGCGCCGGCGGAAAAGCTGCCCTTCCCGGACGACTCCTTCGACACCGCGGTGGTGACGCTGGTCCTCTGCACGGTTCCGGACCCGGCGGCGGCGCTGGCCGAGATCAAGCGCGTCCTCAAGCCCGGCGGCCAGCTGCTCTTCCTCGAGCACGTCCGCTCCCGCGACCCGGGCCTCGCCAGGTGGCAGGATCGCCTCGAACGCCCCTGGCGCTTCCTCGGCGACGGCTGTCACTGCAACCGCGACACCGTCGCAACCATCGGCGCCGCCGGCTTCGAGCTGGGTGACGTCGAGCGCGGCGACCTGCCAAAGGCCCCGCCGGTCGTCAGGCCGCTGGCGCGGGGAGTCGCCGAGTCAATGCCTAGTCTGCCGGGGTAATGACCTCGACAGAGCTGGATTTCCCCGCGGGGCCCGTTGCGGATCGTCTGACGTTGTGGCCCGTAGACGACGGTCGCTACGGCCTGGATGCCGTTTTCCAGGGCGCATCCGGCTATGAACGCTGCGAAGAGCACGAGAACGGGCTGAAAGCGGTGGGCGTGAAGTACAAGCTGCTCCAAAACATGGACAACTCCTGGTCGCTGCGATTTGGCCCCCTGACGGCTTTGGAGGTGGGGAAGGCGGTCTCAGCGTTTGTCCGTTGAGGTTCCCGCGCAGATCCAACGCACGATAATGGTGGTTATGTCAACCTGAGCCAGGAGAGCGCGTTGAAGGCTCAGTTGGCCGCTTCGATCGCTTCTTCTAGGGCCCCCGTCGAGCTGGGAGTGCCTAGGAGCTCCAGGCCGTTGGTTCCCGGGCCCTGGATTGCGAATGAGGGCGTGCCTTCGAAGCCGAGCTCGCGGGCTTCGGCGGTGGTCTTTTCGACTTCGGTCGTGAGGCGCTCGCGGTCCTCGTTCCATTTGGTGAGGTCCTTGACGCCGGCACTCTTCGCCACCGCTTCCAGGAAGGCGTCGTCGGCGTAGCCGGAGTTCTCTGCTCCCTGGTTTCGGTAGAAGATCTCGACGTAGTTCCAGCCGCGGCCCTGCTCTCCGGCTGCCAGCGCGGCAGCCCCGGCGGATACCGACTGCTCGCCGATGATCGTCAGGTTGCGGAAGTCGAGCTTCACCTGGCCTTTCTTGACCTGGTTTTCGATAATCGGCGGG
>DATHFL010000303.1:0-5871 GCA_035318125.1 Solirubrobacterales bacterium
GACGTCTGCATCCCGACCTGGCTCGGCGTCCTCAGCGCGATCCTCGTCATCGTCGCGCTGGTGTGGCTCGGCCGCTCGTGGCGGCGCCGACGCCGCGAGCGCCGCGAAGGGCGCGCGCCGCGCAAGCGGATGCCGCTGAGCCGGGGCGATTGGATCGGCCTGGCCGGCCTCCTGCTGGGCATCGCCGGCACTGTCGGCGGCATCGTCCACTGCGAGGACCACCCGCCGGCCGTCGCGATCTCGCTGGCGGACTCCCGGCTCAACCCCGCCGAGTACGACGATCCCAGCGACGAGTACGTGTGCCTGGTCAGCGACGACGAGGAGCCCGTCTCGCTGGCGGGCTGGGAGCTCCACGGGGCCGAACGCCGGGTCAACGTCCTGCCCCGCTTCACCCTCGAGCCCGGCGCGGCGGTGAGGGTCCACCCGGGCAGGGGGACCGATTCGGCCCGCGACCTCTACGGCGAAGAGGGGTCCCCGGAATGGAGGAACGAGGGCGGCCAGATCACCCTGCTCGACGGCGAGGGGCAGGAGGTCGACGCGGTCGGCTACGGCGAACGAGGGCAGGACGACGGCAGCGGGGAATGCGGCGCCGGGGCCGAGGCTCCTGTCGCGCCCTGATCGCCAGGGCCGATCGCCTACCACCCCCCGGTAGTAGTCCTCCGGCAGCCACGGGCTCCGGGACCTCCAGGGGCGCGTGCAGGAGGCGGACCTGTTCCATCGCCCGGTCGACCATCGGCGGCGGCGCCAGGTGCAGGTGCGGCGGCGGTTCTTCGACGTCGGCCGCCGACCCGTTCGCTCATCTCGTAGACGACGACCCGCGGCGGCGGCCTGCCCAGTTTCCTGGCGGCGGTGAGGATTCGCCAGGCCGTGTAGAGGCCGGAGACACCGCCGCCGGCGATCGCGACGTCGACTCGCTCGGCCGCCATCTCACTCACCCGGTCGCGCCACGCCGGACTCGGCGATCTTCAGCAGGTCGACCATGGTGAACTCGCCGCCGCTGCCGAGCGTCGGCGTCCAGCCCGGCTCGAGGGTGAGGTAGGAAGTCGGGTCGCCTTCGACGAGGCCGAACAGCACCTCGCCGACGATGCGGCTGCCGACGTCGCCCAGGGTGACGCCACCGGTGTGCACGTCGGCCTCCTTGAGGACGTAGTACCAGAGCGGCGCCGCGGTCAGGCCGCTGCCTTCGAGGCCCAGTTCCTCCTGGGTCAGCGGCTCGAGACCGAGGCGCTGTGCGACCTCCTGTCCCGAGGGCAGGCCGAAGGCGCGCGCCCGCAGCAGGTTTCGCACGGCGATCGAGCGCAGGTACTGCTGGCCCGAGGGCGGGATGTCGAACGGCCATTCGAGCGGGTTGTCGATCGGGCCGGGGATGTTGAGGAAGGTGTTGACGACCTTCGCCTCGAAGCGCTTCGCGTGCTGCGCCCTGCCGTCGCCGAAGTCGAAGAAGTACGGCCATTCGATCGCCAGCTCCGGCGGCAGCGGCGCGAAGGGGCGGCGGAAGTGGAAGAGCGTGCCCTCGGTCTTCTCGTTGAGCCGGTATCCCTCCAGCACCAGGCTGTGGAGGCGGTAGGAGGCGACGCTGAACTCGACCGGGATGTATGGCCGCTCTTCCCAGTGGTAGTACTTCCTGCCGTTCTTGAGGATGTCCGCGTAGACGTCCGGTTTGACGATCAACGGCAGCCACTCGTGCAGGACCAGCCACTGGTAGTGCCAGACGACGAGCCGTCGCGCTTCGGCGAACAGTTCGGCGGCGGGCACCTGGTGCGCGAGCAGGTCGACGACGGCGTTGTGGAACTTCATCAGCTGCAGGTGCAGCTGCACGGTGATCACGGTGTTGTCGTTGCGCGGGTCGGCGATCAGCGCCGTCCCCTGGTGGTTGCGGGGGACGTCGTAGGCCGCCCTCGGATCGATCCAGAACTTGCCGACCTCGTCCTGGTCGTAGTACTCGAAGGCCTGGGTGTCGGGGCCGAGCCCGTAGACGTGCTCGAGGTCGATCCGGCCGCTGCGGAAGTTGGTCGTCGCCAGCGGGTCGTCGTGCTTATCGAGGCTGGACTCGGCGTCGAAGGTGATGTTGTGGTCGAGGAACTGGCCGAAGTAGGTGAAGCCGGCGGGGATCGTCTGGCTCAGCTCGGTCGGCGGGATTTCGGTCCCGGCGTCCATCGGGCCGCCGGAGCGCCCGAGCTGGATCAGCGCGCCGACCGGCGGTTCAAAGGCGGGAAGGCCGGGGAA
Organism: Solirubrobacterales bacterium; assembly: GCA_035318125.1. Classification (GTDB taxonomy): domain Bacteria; phylum Actinomycetota; class Thermoleophilia; order Solirubrobacterales; family 70-9; genus VAYN01. Next base: position 2,227 of record DATHFL010000303.1, read on the forward strand.
GAGCCAGCCGAAGCGGCTGGTGTCTTCGACGGTTTGCGGCGGCACCTCGATGCCGCGCTGGGGGGTGAAGCCGTGGTCGGCGCGGTTCCGGGGATCGGGGACGCTGCCGTCGATCGGCGGCAGTCCCAGCAGCGCCTTGTAAACCGCCTGCAGGTCGGGGAAGGCGCCCAGCAGCGCTTTGCAGCGGAGCAGAACCTCCTGCTGAGGGGTGGCGCTGAATTCGAAGCTCGGGCCGGCGTTGACGTTCTGGCCGGGGATCTGGGTCCGCACCAGCACCCCCGCGGTCGGTGGCAGCACCGACCCCATCAGCGTGAACATCGCCCCGACCAACGCCTGCGTTTCGCCTCCGTTGAAGATCTGCGCCAGGGTCTTGAGGAGCAGCGAGTAGCAGTCGTCGAACAGCTGTGAGAGTTCGTGGACCGAGCCGGCGGGGAGCTTGGCCGTGCTCGGGTCGCTGACGATCGGAAAGATCGAGCTCGGGAAGGGCACGGTCCCGTCGACGATCTGGTTGAACTTCCAGTAGTGGGCCAGCTCTCCCTCGGCGTCGTACTGGGTCTGCGGAGTGCCCTCGCCCTGCTCGACGATTTCGTCGATCGCGGCCAGCGCCGACTTCAGTTCGGTCACCGGGAAGAGGTCCTTTCCCGACCAAACCGAGGTCACCTGCCGAGACCGTTCACCGCAGAACAGCTTTTCCGGCCCGATAGTTGCATTCAGCGTTTCGAAGCCCTTGATGATGGCGCCGTAGAACTGCCCCAGGGTCTCGTAGTCGTCACCCTCCGGGATGTCGCCGATCGTCGCCGGTTTCTCGATCTCGAGGAAGACGTCGTTGATCAGGTCGATCGAGCAGCGCTGCAGGTGGATCACCAGCGGCGGGTCGGGGGCGTGGTGGGGAAGCGGGCCGGGGTAGGCGGGCATGAAGGCGGGGTCGGTCAGCCGCGGCTCCCCTCCGACCGCGTTGAGGAGGTTGCAGGCGATCGTCATGTGCAGCATCTCCTCGAGCACGACGCCTCTGATCGTCGCCGCCGTCTCCGATTTCTGATCCTCGATCGAGAACAGGGCGCAGAGGTAGGGCGGGATGGTGGAGTGCTCGATCTCGATCGCCGTCTGGAGGTGGGATCGCAGGTCTTGCAGGGTGGTGATTTCCATGTCTGGCTCCGGTCGTGGGGTTCAGGGCGAGCTGCGTTTGCCGCGATCGCGGTGAGTAGGGGGCGCCGACGGCGGCTGCCGGCGTCGTGACGCGCGCCGCCGCACCGCCAGGTGCGCGAACACCCCGACGCCGGAGACGCCGTAGACGAGCGGCAGCATCTCCTCCACCGGCAGGCCGGCGATGTGCGCGAACATTCAGCGCACCTCGACCCGGAAGGGCCGCGGCTCTTCTTCTTCGAGCAGGCTCAGGCGCTGGGGCCGGTCGCCGAGCAGGCCGTCGCGGGTGCGCACCTCGACCTGGTACGCCTCCGGGTCGAGTTGCTCGTGGAGCCCCTGCAGCGGGAAGCTCGCGCCGGCCAGCAGGTGCGTCTGGCAGTTGGCGCAGCCGCTGACGTGCCAGCGGCTCAGCACGGCCTCGGACCCGATGGTCTGCGTCTCGCCGTCGACCTCGGCGGAGGCGACGATGAGGAAGGAGCCGCGGATGTTGCTGCGGTCGATGCCGGTGACGTGGAGCTTCGGCTGGCCCCCGTCGGCTGCCTCGAACCGCTCGGGGGCGGCGTCGGCCGCCTCTTCGAGCGATCCCGGGCCGTAGGAGTAGCCGAGCTGCGTTTCGATGTTGAAGACGTCGCGCCCGGTGACCTTGCGAACCTCTCCGTCCACCGCCCAGGCGAACGGATCGAGCGGGGTGTCCATCGAGAGCCAGGAGTTGGGCGCGATCCCCGGCGTCGCCCCCTGCGAGTCCGCCGAGTTCGTCCCCGGATACCGCTCGACGACCGACAGCTCGTCGGTCGCGCCGTGCCGCTCTTGCCACAGCCAGAAGGCGCGATCGATGAAGCAGTGGTGGAAGTAGAAGATGGGATCGAGGGCGGCGGTGTCGTTCTCGCCCATGTCGCCGTTGGCACCGGGGATGACCGAGGCGTGGTAGTTCGGAACGTCAAATCCGCCGACGGCGAGGTGGACCTTGTTGTGCGGGCTCTCCAGCGGCACGACCGGGGGGCCGGCGTCGTTCCACTCCTTGGCCGAGGTCGTGTTCGAGAAGACGGTGTAGTTCGGCGCCCCGAGACAGTCGACGAAGGCCTGGTGGACGCCGGTGCTGATCGTTTCGCCCCCGATGACGATCTTCTGGTTCAGCCAGGCGACGATGTTCTGGTCGAGGAGCTTGACCGCTTCCGGGTAGTCCCACTGTGCGTTGTGCTTGGCGGTTTCTTCCCGTTCTTTTTCGCTGCCCACCAGCCCCGAGTAGGGGTAGCGAACGGTCTCGTAGCCCTTTTCCTTGGAGTAGTTGGGATTGTCGCTGCTGATGTGGTCGACGATGCCGGTCGGGAAGACGTAGGACCGCAGCGGGTTGTCGATTTCCTCGCCGTCGAGCGTGAACTTCTCGACGGTCAGCGACCAGGGGATGCCGTGCTTGAGCGAGTCTTCGCTGCACTCGTCCCAGAACGGGATCGTCACCTCTTCGCAGCCGGGGACGCTGCGCAGAGCTTCCTCCAGGGCGTACAGGTAGGCCCGGTGCCAGACCGGGAAAAGGACGTTGCCGTGGTGGCAGTAGCCGCCCCAGAAGAGGGGTTCGCCGATGCCCCAGCCGGCGCCTCGGAACGGCTCGCCGTGATAGCCGCCGAGCACGAAGAACGACCGTGGGTCGTCCGACCGCAGTTCCTTTATCCCCTTCCAGGCCCGCATCAGGTCTTCGAGGGGCTTCTTGTCGCCGTTTTCGTATTCGGCCTGCAGCTCGGTCAGCGATCGGCGGATTCGGGGCATCTGGCGCGCCTCCAGTAGTTGAAAACAAGTCGGTACACAATGACTGCCTTATGGAGACAATAGAGCTAAGTATAAGAAGAAACTTTGATCCATTAGTGCGTGGCGCGCCACGAAGCCCGATGTTTCTGGATAGGGCTCGACGACGCCTTCGCGAATCGTTATCTCGCCGCCTGCGAAGCCGCGAGGGAGAGGGCTTTGCCGTCGATTAAGCCGGGTCCACGCCCAGCGTCACCCTTCCCGCGAGGCCGTTCCGGGCGAGATTGCCGATCGGCGCGAGGTCGAGCACCGCGCTCGAGCCGCCTTCGTTGACGAAGATGGCGTCCGCGTTGCGCGGGGTGATCTCGGCCGGGTTGCGGTTGTAGGGGGAGAGGGCGAAGACCTCGGCGTCGTGCCGGTCGTCGGTGAAGAGCTGGCCGGTGTGGGAGACGTGGCCGCCGGAGTAGGTGCCGTCGCTGCGGCGCCCGCCGGTGTGGACCTTGACGTGGATGTGGGTCGTGCGGCCCGGGTACTGGCCGGGGTAGACGGTCGCGAACTCGGCCAGGCCCTTTGCGTCGGTGAGCTGGAGCCCGCGCAGATAGGTCTCGCCCTCGCTGCCCGGGACTCCCGAGTAGACGCCCAGCGCGTCGCAGTGCCAGACGTCGACGGCGGCGTCGCGGATCGGCTCGCAGGTGCTCGCGTCGACGACGGTCACCGCCAGCGCCAGCGGCACGCCCTGCCGGTCCTCGACGATCTCCCGCCGCA
>DATHFL010000304.1:0-8384 GCA_035318125.1 Solirubrobacterales bacterium
GGTTTCGAGCAGGCCGACGCCGCCTTTCCCGGAGAACTTGACCGGGAACGAGGGATTCGCCTGGAATTCGGCCGCCGAAGCGGTCCCGGCGCTCATGGCGCCCAGCAGCAGCATGGCCACCAGCGCCAAGCCGACCCTTCCGATTTTTTGTGGGTACCTCATTTCTCTTACTGCCTCCCTATTCATGGGTTTACGGATCCACATTGGTTCATCTCCCTTGATGAACCGCGGCGGCACCCTACCAGGAACTGGAGAGGTTGTATACCCAAAATTGTGTAAAGGTTCCTCAAGAACTGGGTAGAGCCCCTGGGGAACGGGCCTGTTCCGGGCCTCAGCTGACGCCCGCCTCGCGCACCGCTTCCTCCCAGGTCTGGTGGGCGCGGCCGCGGCGCAGGAGGCCGTCCTCGAGCTCGAAGCTCCAGGCGATGCGGACGGCGAACATGCCCTCGTCGCGGCTGTCGAAGACGGTGCCGAGGACGGCGCCGCGCTCGCCCTCCTGGCGGACCTTTTCGACCCGGACGTCGAGGTGCTCGAGGCCCTCGCCGAACTGGGCGAGCCAGCGGCGCACCCCCTCGTGCCCGCGGTAGACCTCCTGCCCGCTCCAGACGGTCGGCGACCACTCCACCTGGGGATGGACCAGCTCCACCACGGCTTCCGGTTCGCCGCGGATCACGGCGATGAACAGCCGCTCGATCACGGTCGGCTGTGACTGGGGCGCGGAGCTCAATCGGGGTCGCGGCGCATCCGCCGCGCCTCGTCGCGCGCGGCCCGCGCCTCGTCGCGGGCTCGCATCGCCTCCTCCCGCGCCGCGGCGGCCAGCCGCCGCTGCCGCCGCGCCGCCTCCTCCGCCTCCCGCTCGCCGCCCTGGGCCCGCTCGTCGTAGTCGTGCTGGCGGCGATCGTGGTCGTGCTGGCGCGCGTCGATTTCCTCCTGGCCGCGGTCGCGGACGTTCTGCTGGGCGTCCTGGGTCGCCTGCTGGCGACTTCGCGCCGAGCGCTCGCGGTCGAACTCCTCGCGGCTCTCCTCCCCCGCCTCGCGGCTTTCGCGCTCGAAGCGGGCGCGGTCGGCTTCGCCGCCGGCCTGCTGGTAGTCGAGAGCACGCTGCTCGCGGTCGCCGAAGACCTGGTCGAGGTCGAGCAGGGACTGCTCCCGGTCGAGGTCCCGTTGCCCCCCTTCCCGAGCCTTGTCGCGATCCTCATCCATCGCCCGCTTCCTCCCTTCCGTTCTCGAATGGCTGCGGCCGCCCGAGCAGGTACCCCTGCACCAGGTCGACGTCCAGCTCCTTCAGCACCTCCAGGGTCTCCCGGTCCTCCACCCCCTCGGCCACAGTGGTCATCGCGAAGTTGCGGGCCACGTCGACCATCGACTCGACCACGCGGCGGTCGGCGCGGTCGGCGGCGATCCCGCTGATGAACTCGGTGTCGATCTTCAGCTGAGTCACGGGCAGGTGCCGCAGGTAGGTGAACGAACCGTACCCGGTCCCGAAGTCGTCGAGCGCGACTCCGCAGCCCATCTTCCTCAGCTCGGCGACCAGTTCGCGCGCGCCCTGCATGTTCTCCGCCGCGGCGGTCTCGGTGATCTCGAAGGTGAGGTTGGAGGCGAGGGATTCGTGCCCGCCCAGCCGCCCTTCGATCGCCCTCAGCAGGCCGCGGCTGCCGAGGCTGCGGGCCGAGAGGTTGATCGCGACCGGCCGCTCCGCCCCCAGCCGCATCCCCGTTTCCACCGCCCAGAGGTCGAGATCGCGGATCAGTTCGCTTTCCTCGGCGTAGGGAAGGAAGGCGCCGGGCGCGACCACCTCCCCCTCCAGCCGCATGCGGACGAGCAGCTCGTGGTGGTGGATGGCGCCGCTGCGCAGGTCGAGGATCGGCTGGCCGTAGAAGACGAGACCGCCGCTACCGAGCGAATCGCGCAGGCGCTTGCGCCAGATCAGCCCCTCGGCGTCGCGCGCTTCGGCCCGCTCGCGGCGGCGGCGGTCGCTGACGTCGTGGCCGACCGTGCAGATCGCCGTCACCTCGCCGGAGATGCCGCGGATCGGGAAGGCGCGCAGGGAGACGTCGATCAGCGCCCCGCTCTTGGTCAGCCGCTGGGTCTCGAAGGAGACCGCCTCGCCGCCGCCGACTTCGGCGGTCACCCGCTCGACCTCGCCGCGCCGCTCGGCCGGGACGATCAGCTCGCTGACGTGCCTGCCGATCGCCTCCCCGGCGCTGTAGCCGTAGACGCGCTCGGCCCCCTGGTTCCAGGCGGTGATCGTGCCGGAGAGGTCTTTGGTCAGCACCGCGTCGTCGGAGGAGCGGATGATCGCCGCCAGCCTCCGGTTCTCCTCCTCGCGGCGCTTGCGCTCGCTGATGTCGCGGACGACGAGAGCGCGAGCCCCCCGGTCCTTCGCCGGCCCGATCGCGACCTCGACCGGGAAGGGGACGCCGTGGGTGTCGTAGGCGTTCAGCTCCAGCGCGGCCGGCAGCTCCTCGGCGTCGGCGCTCTCCAGCAGCCGCTCGAAGCTGCCGGCGCCGGCGTCGAGCAGGTTGCCCACCGGCTTGCCGAGGATCTCCAGCTCCTCGCGGCGGAAGACCCGGCAGGCGCGCTCGTTGCAGGAGGCGATCGTGCCGTCGGCGGCGATCGTGATCGCGGCGTCGAGCGCCGCCACCTCGACCGTCCCCGCGGCCGCGGCCGCCCGGGCCCGGGCGTCGCGCCAGCCGCGCTGGGCCAGGGTGAGGCGAACGCCGGCGCCGACCAGGGTGACGGCGGCGAGGAGGACGGTTCCGGAGCTGAGGCGCGAGTAGTGGTCGTAGACGAGGGCGCCGACCGCAACCAGCACCGAGAGCAGCGAAAGAGTGACGACGAGGCGGCCGTTCCGCGGTCCCGCCAACTCCGCCTGGATGCCGGTGCAGGCGACGGTGACGATCAGCGCCGCGCCGACGAAGGGCAGCCCGTCGCCGAGGTCGAGGCCGAGCATGACGGCCTCCTGGGCCTGGAGCGAGTCGGCAAAGGCGATCAGGCCGAAGCCGCCGGCGAGCATCGCGAAGCGGGGGGACACCGGCCAGCCGTGGTTGCAGAAGGCCGCCAGCACGGCCAGGGCGAGCAGCAGGTCGAGGGCGCTGTGGGCGATCTCGCTGCTCGTCCCCCCGGCGGAGAGGAAGAGCCAGCTCCAGAGGGTCGCCAGGCCGAAGGCGCAGACGCCGAGGCCCTGGGCGATCGCGCGGCGCAGCCGGAAGTCCCCACTCGCCGCCAGCACCGTCGCGCCGCTGCCGGCGCAGAAGAGGCCGTAGGCGACGGCAGCGGCAGTCGGCAGCGCCTCCCCCTCCTGCTGGGCGAGGTGGAAGGCCGACTCGGAGGCGGCGCCGAGCGCCAGCCCGACCGCGAGCACCCCCCAGAGCAGCCGCTCCTCACGGTGCCAGAAGACCGCGGCGGCGCTGGCCACCGCCGCCGCCAGCAGCGGCACGAAGAAGGCGAGCCCGGACGGAGAGGCCGCGTCGGGGTCGCGCAGGAGGCCAACCCCCGCCGCCTCCGCCGCCACCAGGAAGGCGGCGAGGAACCAGACCAGCAGGGCCCCGTGGACCACCGCCTCGCGAGCCGGCTCCGGGGGCGGGAGGGGTCGCTTCGCCCGGTGCGGGCTGTGTGGCACGGGGCTCAAGGGTTCAAAAAAGGGCGGTGATTTTTGGAGAATGCTCCAGTCTCTTCGACGTTTCAGGTAATTCCCTTTAACGCGCCCCACTAAAAGTTGAACTCAAGTCCCAGCTCCAAAAAAATCCCCTTAGGGGGATGTCTGCGGGTGACAGTTTGTGGGAGTCAGTCGACGCCGGGGACCGGCAGCGTCTCGAAGAGGGCGATCGCCGCGATCGCGTGGATTCCCTCCTTTCGCGAGCCGCCGATCCGGGTTGCCGCCGCCGCCTGCTCTTTGAGGATGCTGTTCAGCGCCCGGCCCTGGATCGCGACGACTTTGCGCCATCCCCTCTCGTCGAGCAGCAGCGGCGTCCGGCTCAGGTGGCGGTCGCCGCGTTCGTCGAAGAGCCCGGCCTCGAGCGAGCGGGCGGCGTCGTCCATCAGGGTTTCGATGACGTAGCCGGAGAAGGCGTTGCGGACGCTCGGCGCCAGCTTTTCCCAGTCCGGGTTGTCGATCAGCGGTCGTTCGACCGCCTGGTAGAAGTGGGCGATCGAGCCGCGCACCGATTCTTCTTCGACGATCTCGACCAGACCGAGCTCCTCGAGGATGCGGACGTGGTAGCTGACGTTGCTGATCGCCACCTCGATCTGTTCCGCGATTTCCTTCGGGCTCGCCGTCCGTTCGCTGAGGATCGTCAGCGCCTTCACCCGCACCGGGTGGTTGAGCGCCTTGACCAGGACCTCCTGCGGCGTTCTCCCTCTCTTCTTTTTCTTCTCCACCTTCCGTCGCTTTCGGGCCAAAACCGCCTCCCATGCGTTCCGAAATTTCCCGAGCTATCAGGCGATGGAGCATAAGTGCCTCAATCTTCGCTCGCTAAATGCGCGAGTCCCTAATCCCGGTGCGAACGTTTTGAGCGTTAAAGCAGATCTTCCCTATCGCAAACAACGAGCGATAGGGAGGGGGTGAGCAGGGTGAAGATCGAGACGACCAAAGCCGTTCCGGGCATCAGCTTGACCAAGTCGGCCTAGGAACGAAACGGGCGGGCCGACCTGCGTCGGCCCGCCCGGCTGAGGCGTCGAGATGGGCGGTACTGGGCTCGAACCAGTGACCCCTTCCTTGTAAGGGAAGTGCTCTCCCAACTGAGCTAACCGCCCGGGAGGTCTCAATTATTGCTCGCCGGCGAAAGTCCGTTGAACCCGGGTGCCCTTTCGCCCGTATGCCCCGCCGATGACCATTCAAGGAAGCCGGCCGGTGCGATGGGCGTTGGTCCTGGCGATGGCGCTGTCCGTGCTGGCGCTCGCCGCGGTCAGGGAGGGGCGCGCCGCGACCCCGGCCGCGCAGGCGAGCGCGACGAAGACGGTCGCCATCAGGGGCTTCGCCTTCCGACCGCCGACGATCAGGGTCAGGAAGGGCGGCCGGGTCGCCTTCGTCAACTCCAGCAAAACGGCCCACACCGCGACCCGAGCAGGCAGCTTCGACACCAGGCGGATCGGGCCTGGGGAGTCGGAGACGGTCCGGTTCGAGCGGCGGGGCACCTTCGCCTACCACTGCAAGATCCATCCCTTCATGAAGGGCAGGGTCGTCGTCGAATAGCGGCGGCGGCGCGGCGGCGATCTAGTCCACGACCGCCAGCTCGGCGATCGCCTCGCCGCGGCTGGCGAAGACGATGCCGGCCTCGGCGAGGCCGGCGACGGTGAAGATCCGCAGCACCTGGTCGGAGCAGCCGTAGAGGACGAGGCGGCCGCCCTCGGCCTCCAGCTGGCGCTGCACCTGGAGGAAGAGGGCGATACCGGTCGAGTCGACGAACTCGCATTCTTCGAGGTCGACGGCGACGGCGTCGTTGTCGCGGGCGACCCGCTGCAGCACCGCCTGCAGGCGCTCGACGCTCCAGAGGTCGAGCTCGCCCTCCAGGCGCAGCTCGCACCGACCCTCGCCGAGCGAGCCCTCCGCGATCTGCAGGATCTGCCCCCCCGCCATGCTCGGCATTGTCCCAGGCCCGCCCTCCCGGCTTCGGCGGCGCGCCGCCACCGTCATCCCGCCAGCTCGCGGACGAGCTCGGCGGCGGGACGGACCGCGTCGATCCGGGCGACGGTCTCGCCCGCGTAGAGCGCGCCGGCCTCGACCAGCGTCTCCGGCCCGTCGTCGGTCGGCCCAGCCGGCGAGAGCAGCCGACTGCCCGGCCGCTGCGCCCGGACCATCTGCTCCTGCAGCCCCGGCGGCGCGTATCGCACGCCCGCAGCGAGCAGGTGGTTGAGAGCCCGGTTGAGCCGCGGAGCGCGCAAAAGCTGTCGGCGTTCGTCCTTTGTACGTCGCATGGCGAACAAAGGACGAACGCCGGGCGAGAGCCAGTGCTCCGTCGCGGCGTTCGGGATGACGCGGTGCGGGGCCGGCCAGCCGGCGCCGAAGAGCTCGGTGAGGAGCGTCTGCTCGGCGGCGAGGAGGCGCTGCTTGTAGGCCGGGTGGGCGCGGCTCTCCTCGGAGAGAAGGAAGCGGGTGCCGGCGACGGCGGCGCTGGCGCCGGCCTCCATTGCCGCGCGGGCGTCGTCCCTTGCCGCGATCCCTCCCGCCAGCAGCAGCGGATAGTCCCGCGGCAGGGCCGCGCGCGCCTCCTCCAGCAGTTGCAGCGCCGGCGTCGTCCCGCGCACATGCCCGCCCGCCTCGACGCCCTGGACGATGACGCCGTCGGCGCCCGCGGCCTGGGCGCGTCGCGCCTCCTCCACCGAGCCGCACTGGTGCAGCCAGACGCCGGCGGTGCGGCGACGCGGCCTGCCCCAGAAGGTGACGACGACGTCGGCCGCGGCCGCGGCCTCGAACCAGTCGCGCCGCGCAAACGGCAGCAGCACGTTGACGGCGAGCGGGCGCCTGGTCAGCGCCCCCGCCGCCGCCAGCTCGCGGCGGATCGCCCCGGCGCCGCCGACCGCGATCGTCCCCAGGCCGCCGGCCTCGGAGACCGCCGCCGCCAGCTCGTGCCGGCTCAGCCCGCCGCCCATCCCGGCCTGGACGACGGGCAGCTCCACCCCGAGGCGCTCGAGCAGCGGCGGCACGCGGCCAGTCTAGGAGGGCTTGGCCGGGCTCAGAGGCGGACCTCCGCTCCCGGCGGGTCGTAGACGCTCGCCAGCCGGCCGAGGCTGAGGGCGCCGACCAGCAGCCCGAAGTCCCGCAGGGCGATGTCGTAGTAGCCGGAGTAGGTGAGCAGGTCGACGATGATCCCGCCGAGCCAGGCGGCGACGACGTAGGCGCCGTAGCGCGGCTTCAGCGCGACGAGGACGCCGGCGGCGATCTCCACCACGCCGACCAGGTGCATCGCGGTCGCGGCGCTGCCGGGGACGATGTCGTCGATCCAGGGAGCCAGGTACCGCTCCCAGTCGACCAGGACGTCGAAGAACTTGTCGAGGCCGAAGAGGACCGGGGCGACGGCGAAGACGACCCGGAGCAGCGTGAACGCCTGGTAGGCGGGGTCGGCCTTGATGCGTTCGCCGAAGCTCGGCGCGGGCGACGCCTCGCGCGGGTCGAGGGTTGCGGTGGTGGACATGGGACCTCCTGGGTCGAGTTGATCTGTGTCCCATTCGCGTCGCCCTCCACCCAGTTCTTACCGCCACCCCCAACCGCCGCATCGTTTCCACCCTTTTCCTCGCCATGGCAAGGAGAAGGGTGGAAACGACAGTAAGAAGCCGGCGCGGCCGGTCGCTAACAATGCATGGCGACCGCTGTGATGACGCCTCCGACCCGCACTCCCGCCGACCCGGCCGCCCGCGACTGGGTGGAGCGACTGCGCGCCGACGGCGCCGAGGGCCGCGCGGCGGTCGCCGAGCTGCACGCGCTACTGCTGAAGGCGGCGCGGTTCGAGGTCGGGCGGCGCGGCGCCGAGCTGCCGCACCTGCGCGGCGGCGACCACGAGGACCTCGCCCAGCAGGCGGCCGACGACGCGCTGATGGCGGTGCTGCGCAAGCTCGACGAGTTCCGCGGCGAAAGCCGCTTCACCACCTGGGCCTACAAGTTCGCCCTCCTCGAGGCGGCGGTGAAGGTGCGCCGCCGCGCCTGGCAGGGACGGGAGGTCCCGCTCGAGGACGAGGCCTGGGCGACGCTCGCCGACTCCGGCGCCGGGGCCGGCCGCGGCGCCGAGGAGGCGGAGCTGTTCGCGGCCCTGCGCGAGGAGATCGAGCGCAGCCTCACCCCGCGCCAGCGCGAGGTCCTGGTCGCGGTCGCCCTCAACGGGGTGCCGATCGACGTCCTCGCCGAGCGCCTCGGCTCGACCCGCGGCGCCCTCTACAAGAACCTGCACGACGCCCGCCGCAAGCTGCGGGCCGCGCTCGCCGCGCGCGGCTTCGCGCTCGGGGCGGGCGGAGAGGAGGAGTGATGAAACGCGACGACGTCCTCGGCCGGGTCCTCGGGCCCGGCGCGCCGGAGCTGACCTGCGAGCAGTGCTTCGAGGAGCTCGACCGCTACGTCGAGCTGGTCCTGGCCGGCGAGCCGGCGGACGAGCGGGTGCCGGGGATGCGCGCCCACCTCGACGGCTGCCCCGCCTGCGCCGAGGACTTCGACAGCCTCCGCGACCTGGTCTCGCGCGAAGGGGATTGACCGGTGGGGGAGAGTCTCTAAGGTCAGAGGTATGACCGATCAGGGAATAGCGGCATGGAAGCTTCCCCTGATCGTCGCTGCGATCGTGGTCTCGGTCGTCGGCGCCTTCTACCTCGGCGGGCCGGGGCTGGGGATGGCCGAGGGCGCGCTGGTCGCCGCCGTGATCATCGTGATGGCGGCGCGCCACCCGCCCCTGCACCCGATC
>DATHFL010000305.1:0-2453 GCA_035318125.1 Solirubrobacterales bacterium
CCCGAGGGCGGTCCTGCCTGGATCGAGGCGCCCGAGCTGCTGCGGATCGTCGAGACCTCGATGAGCTCGGAGATCTACGAGCTGATGAAGCGCTCAGACGAGATGGCGGTCGTCGTCAAAGCGCACGAGAACCCCCGCTTCGTCGAGGACTGCGTGCGGGAGATGGTCCGCCAGGTGGTCGAGGGCTATCCCGACCTGCCGGCGGAGACCTTCGTGATGGCGCGCCAGGAGAACCTCGAGACGATCCACCGCCACAACGTCGTCGCCGAGCGCTACGGCACCCTCGCCGACCTCCGCGCCGAGCTGCAAAGCGGCGAGCACCAAGCGCACCACGTCACCATGCGCGAGTGGCTCGAGGCGCCTTTGTCGCCCCCTGGTTGACAAAGGCGCCTTGGGGGCTGTCCTGTGCTGGCGGGGCTCGCTCAGACCGTCGAGTTCAGCTTGGCCCGCTCGCGCTCCAAGGCCTCGATTCGCTTGCGGAGGCCGAAGAAGTAGTCGACGCCGCTGACGACGGTGGCGGCGAGGGCAACGTAGACGAGGATGTCGGCCCAGAGCGGGGCCGGGTTGGTCGCGATCAGGGCGATCACGGCGGCGATCTGGAGCACGGTCTTGACCTTGCCGAGCCAGCTGGCGGCGATCACGATGCCGCGCTCGGCGGCGATCGCGCGCAGGCCGGTGACGGCGATCTCGCGGGCGATGATCACCATCGCCACCAAGGCTTCGAGCCGGTCGAGGGAGACGAGCGAGAGCAGGGCGCCGGTGATCAGCAGCTTGTCGGCGAGCGGGTCCATCAGCTTGCCGAAGGTCGTGACCGCGTCGCGGGAGCGGGCGAAGTAGCCGTCGAGCCCGTCGGTCAGCGCCGCCAGGGCGAAGACGCCGGCGGCGAGGGCGTCGCCGTTCGGGGTCTCCCCCAGCAGCGCCACGACCACCACCGGGACGGCGAGGATGCGCAGCAGCGTCAGCGCGTTAGGCAGGTTGAGCGGGAACATCCTTCGCGTCCTTCTTAGCGAAGTACTCCTCGCCCTCGATGCTGAAGCGCGGGACCGCCCGCTCCATCCAGCGCGGCAGCCACCAGGCGCGCTTGCCGAGCAGGGTCATCACCGCCGGCACCAGCAGGCAGCGGACCACGGTCGAGTCGATCGCGATCGCGACGGCCAGGCCGACCCCGAACTCCTTCACCACCGGGTTGCCGCTGAGGACGAAGCTGGTGAAGACGCAGACCATGATCGCCGCCGCCGAGGTGATCACCCGGCCGGTGTTGGCGAGCCCTTCGACCACCGCCCGCCGCTCGTCGCCGGTCTCCTTGAAGTGTTCGCGCATCTGCGTCAGCAGGAAGACCTCGTAGTCCATCGAGAGCCCGAAGAGAATCGCGAACATCAACAGCGGCACGAAGCTGACGATCGGGATCGCATGGTCGAGACCGATCAGCGACGAGCCCCAGCCGAGCTGGAAGACGGCGGTGACGACGCCGTAGGCGGCGGCGACCGAAAGCAGGTTCATCGCCGCCGCCTTCACCGGCACTAACAGCGAGCGGAAGGCGACGAGGAGGACGATGAAGCTGAGCGCGACGACGATCGCGATCATCAGCGGCAGCTTGTCGCTGATCTGGGTCGCGAGGTCGATGTAGCCGGCGGTCTGGCCGCCGACGTAGGCGCTGGCGGCGGTCCCTTTCAGCGCCGCCGGGATCTCCGTCCCGCGCAGGTCTTCGACCAGGTCGACGGTCTCGTCGGCCCACGGCTCCGACTTCGCGAGCACCGTGAAAACCGCCACCGTCCCCTGCTTGTCGAGGGTCGGTTCGCTCACCACGGCGACGTCGGAGGCGGCGCCGATCTGCTTCTCCAGCTGCGGCAGCACCTGTTTCGCTTCCGCCGGCGAGCCGAATTCGGAGGCGATCAGGAGCGGCCCGTTGACCCCCGGGCCGAAGCCCTTGTTGAGCGAGTCGTAGGCCTGGCGCGAGGTCGTTTCCTTCGGCAGGGCGCTGATGTCGTTCTGGCCGAGCTGGAGCTGGAAGATCGGCAGCGCCAGGACGACGAGGACGAGCAGGGCGGCGATGGTCGCGGTCCAGGGACGGGCGCTGACCCGTTCGGCCCAGCGCCGCCAGCCGTGCGGCTCTTTGTCCTCGGGGTGCGTCTTGCCGAACTGGACCCGCAGCGAGTTGATGTGGGGGCCGAGCGCGCCGAGCATCGCCGGCAGCAGCGTCGTCGCCGCGCTGACCGCGATCACCACCGCGACCGCCGCAGTGAAGCCGAGCGTCGAGACCAGCGGGATCCCGGCGAAGGCGAGCGAGCAGAGCGCGATCACCACCGTGAAGCCGGCGAAGACGACGGCGCCGCCGGCGGTGGCGGTCGCCCGCGCGATCGACTCGCGCAGCTCCATCCCTTCGCCGAGCTGCAGTTTGTGGCGGGTGACGATGAAGAGGGCGTAGTCGATGCCGACGCCGAGGCCGATCATCG
>DATHFL010000306.1:0-2837 GCA_035318125.1 Solirubrobacterales bacterium
GTCAAGGAGGCCCATCCCGGGCTGACCGTGATCACCGACGTCTGCCTCTGCGAGTACACGTCGCACGGGCATTGCGGCTTCGTCCGCGAGGGTGAGGTCGACAACGACGTCACCGTAGAGCTGCTGGCGAAAACCGCGATCTCCCACGCCGAGGCCGGCGCCGACGCGGTCGCCCCCAGCGACATGATGGACGGCCGGATCGGCTCGATCCGCTATCAGCTTGACGAGGAGGGGCACGCCGGCGTCCCGATCGTCGCCTACTCCGCCAAGTTCGCCTCCGCCTACTACGGACCCTTCCGCGACGCCGCCGGCTCGACGCCGGAGTTCGGCGACCGCCGCGGCTACCAGATGGACCCCGCCAACGGCGCCGAAGCGGTGCGCGAGGCCGAGCTCGATCTCGAGGAGGGCGCCGACATGCTGATGGTGAAGCCGGCGCTCCCTTATCTGGACGTTGTGCGCCGGGTCAAAGAGGCGACCGGCGCCCCCGTCGCCGCCTACCACGTCTCCGGCGAGTACTCGATGCTGAAGGCGGCCGCCGCCAACGGCTGGCTCGACGAGCGCGCCGCCGCGCTGGAGGCGCTGACCTCGATCCGCCGCGCCGGCGCCGACGCGATCGTCACCTACTACGCGAAGGAGGCCGCCGGATGGCTTCGGTAAAGGTGCCGCAGTCGAAGGCGCGGAGCCGCAAGGACGGCTCGGCGATCCCGCTCGACGAGACCGATAAGCGGTTGATGAACCTGCTGCAGTCGAGCTTCCCGCTCGACCCGGAGCCGTTCGCGCTGGTCGCCTCCGAGGCGGAACTGGAGCTCGACGACGTCCTCGCCCGCACCCAGCGCTTGCTCGACGGCCGGATCATCCGCGAGATCACGCCGATCTTCGACACCCGCGCGCTCGGCTACGAGTCGATGCTGGTGGCGGCGAAAGTCGACTCCGAGAATCCGCAGCGGGCGGCGAAGATCGTCAACGCCCACCCCGGCGTCTCCCACAACTACCTGCGCACCCACGACTTCAACCTCTGGTTCACGATCGCGACCCCGCCCGACTCGAAGCTGGGCCTGAAAGGGACGCTGGAAGCGCTGATGGAGGAGACCGGCGCCGAGTCGATGCGCGAACTGCCGACCCTGACCCTCTTCAAGATCAACATGAACCTGGAGATGGAGAAGGGGACCGAGGCGCTGGCGGCGGCGGTCGAAGCGGCGCCCCCGCGCGAGCTCGAACCGCAGCCCTACGACGAGGACGACGTCGCCCTGATCCGCACCTTGCAGGGGCCGATGGCGGCGGTCGCGCGGCCCTACGACGCCGCTGCGGCGGAGCTCGGGATCTCGACCGAGGAGCTGCTGGAGCGGCTGCGCGGGATGGTCGACCGCAAGATCCTGCGCCGGGTCGCGGCGATCCTCTACCACCGCCGCGCCGGCTTCTCCGCCAACGGGATGGGGGTGTGGAAAGTGCCGGAGGACCAGATCCTCGAGGTCGGCGGCAAGATGGCCTCCTTCCGTGGCATCTCCCACTGCTACCAGCGGCCGACCTACGAGGACTGGCCCTACAGCGTCTTCACGATGGCCCACGGGCGCTCGAAGGAGGAGTGCGACGCGATCCTCGACTCGATCGCCGAGGAGTGCGGGATCGGGCCGGACGACCGTGCCACCCTCTACTCCTCGACCGAGTACAAGAAGATCCGCCTCCACTACTTCACCGAGGACTATGCGCGCTGGGAGGCCGAGCATTCATAAAAACGCGCCGCCTGACGGCGGCGCCCCCGTTCCTTCGGAGCTGTTCCAGCGGGCGCAGCAGGTCCTCCCGGGAGGCGTCAACTCGCCGGTCCGGGCGATGCGGCAGATCGGCCGCGACCCGATCTTCGTCGAACGCGGCGAAGGCCCCTGGCTGTTCGACGTCGAGGGCAACCGCTACCTCGACTGGGTCGGCTCCTGGGGGCCGATGATCCTCGGCCACGCCGAGCCGTCGGTGGTCGCGGCGGTGATCGAAGCGGCGAAGTGCGGCACCAGCTTCGGCGCCGCGACCGCGGCCGAGGTGCAGCTGGCAGAGGAGGTGGCGGCGCGGGTGCCCTCGGTGGAGATGGTGCGGATGACCAGCTCCGGGACCGAGGCGGCGATGAGCGCGGTGCGGCTGGCACGCGCCGTCAGCGGCCGCGAGGTCGTGGTCAAGTTCGCTGGCGCCTACCACGGCCACTCCGACGGCCTGCTCGCCGACGCCGGTTCGGGCCTGGCGACGCTGGGGGTGCCGGGCAGCCCCGGCGTCACCGCGGCGCAGGCGGCGGCGACCGTGGTGGTGCCGTGGAACGACCGCGAGGCGGTGAGCCGGGCGCTGGCGGAGCATGAGGTCGCGGCGCTCCTGGCCGAGCCGATCGCCGCCAACATGGGCGTCGTCCTGCCGGCCGAGGGCTTCCTCGAGTTCCTCCGCGAGGCAACCCGCGAGGCCGGGGCGCTGCTGGTCTTCGACGAGGTGATCACCGGATTCCGCGTCGCTCGCGGCGGCGCCCAGGAACTGTTCGGGGTCGAACCCGACCTGACGGTGATGGGCAAGGTGCTCGGCGGCGGCCTGCCGGCGGCCGCCTACGCCGGCCGGCGCGAGCACATGGAACGGATCGCCCCCGCCGGCGACGTCTACCAGGCGGGGACGCTCTCCGGCAACCCGCTGGCGGTGGCGGCGGGGCTGGCGACGCTGGAGCAGCTCGACGCCGCTGCCTACGAGCGCCTCGGGGCGCTGACCGACCGCCTCGGGGCCGGCTTCGCCGAGCTCGCCGCCGAGCGCCCGCTCCAGGTCGCCGCCGCTCCCGGTCTGGTCACCCTCTTCTTCAGCCCCGTCCCGGTCACCGACTT
>DATHFL010000307.1:0-3975 GCA_035318125.1 Solirubrobacterales bacterium
TGATCGGGCCGGGGGCGGCGGTCAAACGGGTCGACCGCCTGCGGGAACTCGGCAACCGCGTGCTCTCCTCGAAAGGCAACTACGGGCCGGTCAAGCAGCTCGGCAGGCTCGGCCGCAACCTCGCCGTCGCCGCCGGCGGGGTGGGGCAGCTGCGGGAGGGGATCACCGAAGCGAGCAACGGCGCCGGCCTGCTCGCCCTCGGCAGCGACCGCGCCGGCGAAGGCGCGGAGCTGATCGCCAACGGCCTTGACCGGGCGGCGGACGGCAGCGACCGCGCGATCGGCGCGCTCGACCGCTTCGCCAAGGGAACCGAACGGATGGCCAACGCGCTGGAACTGGCGGCGCTGGGGTCGCTCGAACTCAAACTGGCGCTGCAGAGCACGCCCGCCAACATCCGCAACAACCCGCTGCGGCGCTCGCGCATCCTGCAGAAATCGCTGAACGAAGACGCGAACGGGAAGCTGCCGGAACTGATCGCCCCGGCGCAGGTCGCCGATGCGGAACTGCGGGAAGCGCTGGCGAAGCTGCAGGCGATGACGGTCGGCAAATCCGACCCCGACTACACGGCGGCGCTGGAAGCAGTGCGGCGGGCCGCGGCGGCGGTCAGCGGCACCGACCCCGTCAGCGGCACCCCCTACGACCCGGTGCCCGGCACCCCGGAAAGCGAGAGCTACGCCGGCCTGCCGGCCGAACTGACGGCACTCGACGAACGCCTGATCGAGGACCACCACCAGGCGAAGGAAGTGAGCTTCTGGCTGGTCACTTTCAAGAATCAGTCCGAACAGCTGTACGAGGGTGCCAGCAAACTGACCAAAGGGCTGGAACGGCTGCGCGGCGCCAGCAGGAGGCTCGCCGGCGGCTCCGCTCGCCTGGCCGAGGAAGCGAGGAGGCTGGGTGGCGGCCTCTCGCAGCTGGCGGGCGGGGCGGCGGCCCTGGTCGGCGGGCTCGACGACCTCGGCGAAGGCGCCGAAGCGCTGCGCGACGGGCTGCTGGGCGGGGCCGGCGAAACCGCGCCGCTGGAAACCGGGCTGCAGCAGGCGAGCGTCCAGGTGCTGAGCGGGCGCAAGCGGATCCGCGACCAGGCGACCCGGGTCGCCGAGGCCAGCCCGGGCCTCTTCAACTCCGGCTACTTCGTGCTCTCGGCGCTCGACGGGACCCCGCCGACCACCCGCCAGGCGATCAGCGAAACGATCGACCTCAAGCAAGGCGGGCAGGCGGCGACGATGCTGGTCGTCTCCGACTACAGCTTCAACACGCCAGGTTCCATCCGGCTGAACGAGAAGCTCAACGGCAAGGCCGCCGACCTGGCCGAGGAGGCGGACCTGACGACCGGGGTCGCCGGCGGCGCCGCCCAGCTCAACGACTACAGCCGCGTCACCCGCGAGCGCATCCCCTGGGTCGTCCTCGCGATCACGATCGCCACCTTCCTCGTCCTCGTGGTCGTGCTGCGGGCGCTGCTGCTGGCGGCGATCGCCGTCGCCCTCAACCTGGTGACGGTGGCGGTCGCCTTCGGCGTCCTCACCTTGCTCTTCAACGTCCCCGACGACTGGCCGCTCGGCGGCCACAACTACGTCGACGCGGTCGGGGCGACGATGATCTTCGGGCTCGTCTTCGGCCTCTCGATCGACTACGCGGTCTTCCTCCTCAGCCGCATGCGCGAGCACTACGACACCCATGGCGACAACGCCGCCGCCGTGAATTTCGGCCTCTCCCGCACCGCCGGCGTGATCACCGGCGCCGCGGCGATCATGATGGCCGTCTTCATCGCCTTCTCCGCCGCCCCGATCGCCACCGTCAGCCAGCTCGGCATCGGCCTCACCATCGCCGTCATCCTCGACGCCACCGTCGTCCGCATCGTCCTCCTCCCCGCCCTGATGCTCCTCCTCGGCGACCGCGTCTGGTGGCTCCCCAAGCCCCTCGCCCGCGCAATCCCGAAATTCAGCGTGTAGGGGGGAGATCGAGTCGCTCCAGCCCTTAGACTCCTTGCGATGCCGAAACTTTTCAGCTTCAAAAGGATTCGCTACGGACTAGCGGGAGCGGGCGCTGTTCTCTATGTCCCGCCGAGTCGATCGGGCACCCCGGCGGCGCGGGACGCACGAGCGCTGCGGCGTGACCAGGTTGCCGTCGCGCAGGATCTTTGGGGAGCAATCGCTGCGTTTGACGCAGCTTCGAAACCGTCATCGCATGCGAAGGAGAGTCGGCCCGAGCAGATCAAGTGACGGCCGAGCTGGAGAAGGGAGCGCAGGAAGGGCTCGCTCCGGAGAATGGAGAAGCCGTCGTCCAGGCTGTTCGGGTCGAATTCAGCGGACCTCTTCCGCACCCGCAGGTCCTCGCTCAGTACAACGACGCTGTTTCAGACGGCGCCGAGCGAATTGTCAGGCTCGCTGAGAATCAGGCTCAGCACCGACAGGCGCTGGAAGCAAGAGGTCAAGCCTTCACCTTTGCTCTCGCAATGGTCAGCCTGCTGGGCGGGATCTTCCTCATTGCGTTGGGCAACAGTGCAGCAGGGCTCGTGCCATTGGTCGCTGCGATCGCAGGGCTCGGAGGCATCTTCGTCTTCAGGGAGCTCCAGATTCACAGGGACGAGAGGGAATCGCCTTAGAAACGAAAAGGGGCCGCGTTGGGGCGGCCCCTTCCTTGGTAACCCTCCCGCCGGACTAGGTGTAGATGCCAGCCACGTTGTTCCCCTGAAGCTCCCGTAGCCGCTGAATCGGCGGCCGGTGGCCGAGGGCGCCGTGTCGTCTTCGGTAGTTGTAGCGCTCGAGCCAACCCGAGAGGGCCGCGGCCCTCTCGGGTGAGCTGCCGTAGACGGCGGCGTAGGCCCACTCGCGCAGCATCGTGCGGATGAAGCGCTCGGCCTTGCCGTTGGTCTGGGGCCGGTAGGGGCGGGTGCGCAGGTGCCCGATCCCCAGCGCCCGGCAGGCCAGCGCGTGGGCGGCGGAGCGGTAGGCGGAGCCGTTGTCGGTCATCAGCTGCTCCACCGTGATCCCGTGAGATCGGTAGAAGGCGATGGCCCGCCTCAGGAAGCCGATCGCGGTTGTCGTCTTCTCGTCGGGCAGGACCTCGACGTAGGCCAGGCGGGTGGCGTCGTCGACGCAGACGTGCACGCACTCCCAGCCCGCGCGGCCACGGCGCACGCCCTCGGAGTCGGTCCGGGTCGGCCCTCTCCTCGCCCAGGTGCGGCCGAGCGCGCGGTGACCGGCGCCATAGGGGCCGATCCGTCCCAGCTTCTTGACGTCGATGTGGATCAGCTCGCCAGGCCGGGAGCGCTGGTAGCGGTTGGGCGGCTCGGGCGGGGCGAGCCGACTGAGCTTGCCGAGGCCGATCCGCTTCAGCACCGCGGAGACTGTGGAGGTCGCCATCTCCAGGGTCTCGGCAATCTCCGGGCCGGTCAGGCGCACCCGCCGCAGCGCTTCGATCGCCTCGACCCGCTCCGGCGGCGTGGCGTTGTGGACGTGGTTTGGGGCGGAGCTGCGGTCGAGCAGGCCCGCCTCGCCCTCCTCCCGGTAACGGCGCACCCATTTGCCGGCGGTCTTCGCGCTCACTCCGGCGGCCTCGGCCGCCTCCGTGAGCGCGATCCCCTCCTGGAGCACGCGCAGGACCATGTGCCTCCTGCCCTTCGGGCCGAGGGGCGCGTTAGCGTGGAGCTTCATCCGGTTCCTCCTTGTTGCTGGGGCTTCGACACCGCCAGCCTCCAAGGAGGTCCGGATGAACAACGTGCTTAGGAACTACAACTAGGGCAGTTGCTTGCAGGTCTGCTTCGAGTAGGCGGTCAGGGATTCGTTGTCGCGGAAGGTGAATTTGCCGCGCGCCTTCAGCCGCTTCGAGTTCGGGCATTTGGCGGAGATGAAGCTCCGTTTCTCGCCTTTGAAGCGCCATTTTTTGTCGATCTTGACCTGGAATTCCTTGAGGGCGCCGGTGCCGCCGGCGATCAGCGGGATTTCGAGGTCGAGGCGGGGGCCGTAGCCTTCCTTG
>DATHFL010000308.1:0-14615 GCA_035318125.1 Solirubrobacterales bacterium
GGCCCTCCCGCCGGCCCTAGTCATCCGCTGTGTCGTTCATTGCTTCAGTTGCTTGCTGCCCAAGCTTTGCGTAGGTGTCGGGGCGGCGCGTCGTTAGGAACGGGAAAAGCTCCAGCCAGTCGCGGCGCTGGTCGAGGTCGAGGTCGGCGACGAGGACGGCCGGTTCGTGGCGGGGGGCCTGGGCGAGGATGCGGCCGTAGGGGTCGGAGATGAAGGAGGAGCCGTAGAAGGTGAGCGGCGGCTCGAAGCCGATCCGGTTGACGGCGACCATGAAGACGCCGTTGGCGATCCCGTTGCCGACGATCACCCGCTCCCAGAGCGGCTGGGTGTCGAACTCGGGATGGTCGGGCTCGGAGCCGATCGCGGTCGGGTAGACGAGCACGTCGGCCCCCTCGAGGCTGTAGGCGCGGGCGACCTCGGGGAACCACTGGTCCCAGCAGGTCGGCAGGCCGAGCCGGGCGTCGCCGAGGGCGACGAGGGGGAAGGCCTCGCCGTCGCCGGGGCCGGGCCGGAAGTAGCGGTCCTCGTGGTAGCCGGCGGTGACCGGGATGTGGAGCTTGCGGGTGCGGGCGACCAACTCGCCGTCGGGGGAGACGACGATCGCGGTGTTGAAGCCGAGGCCGTCGGCGGCCTCGGCGCGCTCGTAGAGCGAGGCGTGGACGTGGGCGCCGCTCGCCGCCGCCATCCGCGCCGCGAAGGCGTGGGTGCGGCCGCCGGGCAAATCCTCGGGCTGGGCGCTGTCGGGCCCGGGCCCGCTGGGGTCGACTGCGAAGTAGGGGCTGAGGGTGAGCTCCTGCAGACAGATCAGCTGCGCCCCCTCCTCGGCCGCGATCACGATCCCCTCCTCCAGCTTCGCCTCGTGTTCGGCAGGATCGGGGTGCCAGCTGTGCTGGACGGCGCCGATCCGGAACGGCGGCCGCGAGGGCGGGCGCGTGCGCGCCGGGGACTGCGGCGGCTCGGCGGCGCGGATCAGGCGGATCTCCACGGGTGTTCAAGATAGAGGGCGGTGAGCGCGACGCTGAAGACGACGCCCGCGGCGGACGGGTTCCGGATGCCGGGCGAGTTCGAGCCCCACAGCGGCTGCTGGATGGCCTGGCCCGAACGGCCGGACAACTGGCGCCTCGGCGCGCAGCCGGCGCAGGCGGCCTTCGCGGCGGTGGCGGCGGCGATCGCCGCCTCCGAGCCGGTGACGGTGGCGGTCTCCGATGCCCGGTTCGAGCACGCGAGAGCGGTGCTGCCGCCCTCGGTGCGGGTGGTCGAGGTCTCGACCGACGACGCCTGGCTCCGCGACACCGGGCCGACCTTCGTCGTCGACGGAAACGGCCGGCGGCGCGGCGTCGATTGGGAGTTCAACGCCTGGGGCGGGACGAACGGCGGCCTCTACGCCTCCTGGGATCGCGACGACCGGGTCGCGGCGAAGGTGCTGGAGATCGAGGGGGACGACCGCTACCGGGCGCCGATCGTGCTCGAGGGCGGGGCGATCCACGTCGACGGCGAGGGGACGGTGCTGACGACCGAAGAGTGCCTGCTCAATCCCAACCGCAATCCGGAGCTCTCGCGCGAGCAGGTCGAGCGGGCGCTGCTCGACTACCTGGGAGCGGAGAAGGTGATCTGGCTCGGGGCCGGCGTCTTCGAAGACGAGACCGACGGCCACGTCGACAACCTCGCCTGCTTCGCCGGGCCGGGAGTCGTGCTGCTGACCTGGAGCGACGACGAGGACGATCCCCAGCACGCGATCTCGCGCGACGCGCGCGAGCGGCTGGAAGCGGCGACCGACGCGCGGGGGCGACCACTTGAGGTGATGCTCCTCCCCTCCCCCGGACCGTTGCAGATCTCAGCCGAGGAGGCGGAGGGGGTCGACGCCGCCGCGGGAACGGTCCCGCGCCGGGCCGGCGACCGCCTGGCCGCCTCTTACGTCAACTTCTACCTCGGCAACTCGCGCATCGTCTATCCGCTGCTCGACCCGCGACACGATGAGGAGGCGGCGGCGGTCCTGCGCCGCTGCTTCCCTGAGCGCGAGGTGGTCGGGGTGCCGGCGCGCGAGATCCTCCTCGGCGGCGGCAACGTCCACTGCATCACCCAGCAGGTGCCGGCGGTCTAAGCGGGGCTGGCGAGGCTGAGCGCGTAGTCGCCGGCGGCGTCGGTGAACCAGCCGCGCAGCTCCAGCCCGGCGCCGGCGTAGACCGACTCCAGCCGTTCGCGGGTGAACTTGGTCGAGATCTCGGTCCGCATCTCCTCCTCGGCGGCGAAGTGGATCTCGAGGTCGAGGTCGTCGAGGCGGACGTCCTGGTCGGCGAGCGAGCGCAGCCGGATGTCCATCCGCTCGGCCTCCTCGTCGTAGCGGGCGACGTGCTCGAAGGCGTCGAGGTCGAAGTCGGCGCCGAGCTGGTTGTTGAGGACGGCGAGGACGTTCTTGTTGAACTCGGCGGTGACGCCCGCCTCGTCGTCGTAGGCGGCCTCGAGGCGGGCGGGGTCCTTGATCAGGTCGGTGCCGAGCAGGAGGTGGTCGCCGGGGCCGAGCAGGGCGGCGATCCGCTCGAGGAAGGCGTGGCGCTGGCGCGGGTAGAGGTTGCCGATCGTGCCGCCGAGGAAGGCGATCATCCGCCTCCCCTCGCCGTCGGGAATCCGCTCCAGGTGCTGCTCGAAGTCGCAGACGAGGCCGCGCACCGCCAGCCCCGGGTACTCGTCGACCAGCTCGGAGGCGGTCCGGTGGGTGATCTCCTCGGAGATGTCGACCGGCACGTAGGTCTCGAGGCTGTCGCAGTCGCGCATCGCGCTCAGCAAGTGGCGGGTCTTAGCGGCCGAGCCGGAGCCGAGCTCGACCAGCGTGCCCGGGCAACCGGCGGCATCGAGGATCTCCGCCGCGCGGGTGCTGAGGATCTCGCGCTCGGCGCGGGTCGGGTAGTACTCGGGCAGCTCGGTGATCTCCTCGAACAGCCGCGAGCCGCGCTCGTCGTAGAAGTATTTCGGCGACAGCTCCTTCGGGTAGGCGCAGAGGCCGGCGCGCACGTCCCGGGCCATCGTTGCCGCCGCGTCGGCGTCGAGGTGGACGTCGATCGCGATCATGCGTCCCTCGCGCAGCGCAGTCCGGCGAAGATCTGGCTCCGCTGCGGCAGGTCCCAGTTGCGGAAGGTCGGGCGGGCGACGCGCGGGTGCGTGGCCCAGGCGCCGCCGCGCAGGACCTTGTATTCGTCGCCGAAGAAGACCTCGGAGTACTCGCGGTAGGGGAAGGCCTCGAAGCCGGGGTAGGCGAGGAAGTCGGAGGAGGTCCATTCCCAGCCGTGGCCGAGGCCGTCAAGCTGGTCGCGCGCCGCCTCCCACTCGTGCTCGCTCGGCAACCGTTTGCCGGCCCAGCGGGCGAAGGCGTCGGCCTGGTGCCAGGAGACGTGAATCACCGGCTGGGCCGGGTCGACCGGGGCGCGGGCGCCGCGCGAGACGTCGACCCACCCCTCCCCGTCGCGCTCCCAGTACGTCGGCGGCTCGGCGCCGGTCGCCTCCATGAAAGAGATGTACGCGCCGTTGCTGGCCGGGGTTCGATCGATTTCGAAGGCGGCGAGCTCGACGCAGTGGCACGAGCGCTCGTTGTCGTAGGCGAAGCCGCGGTCCGGGGCGCCGATCGCGTGCTCCCCCGCCTCGACCCGAACCGCTTCAGGCTGGTCGGGTACCGGCTGTAGCGGCGGCGCGAACTCCGCCCGCATCGGCTCGTAGCCCTCGACCAGTTGCAGCAGCTGCAGCATCGTCTCGTTGTGCTGCAGCTCGTGGGCGAGCAGCATCTCGTAGACGAAGCCGTCCCGCAGCAGCGGGTCCTCGACGTCGGGTCCGATCTCCACGTCCTCCAGTACGTAGAGCGCGCGTTCGCGGACGTCCGCCATGTAGGAACGCAGCTCCGCGTCCCGCAGGATCGGCAGCTCGCCGCGGATCTTGCGCGGGTTCTCGATCGCGTCGTAGAAGCGTCCGAGCTCGCCGTGCAGCGGCTCCCGCCCCCCGATCGTCCGCACCAGCCAAAGCTCCTCGAAGTTGGCGATGTGCCCGAGGTCCCAGGCCAACGGGCTGAGGATCGGCGAGTAGACCCGGTTCAACTGCTCGTCGTCGAGCGGCTCGACCAGCGCCAGCGTCCGCTCCCGCGCCTCGGAAAGCGCTTCCGCAATCGCTGCCTTCGACACTGAGGACACGTCGGTGGCGATGGGTCAAACCCTAGCGAGCGGTCGCCTATAAACGTAGAAATTTGTTTATTGGGCTAGGAGTGGACGACGACGGGCGGCTCCCCCTCCGATCCCTCCAGCGGAAGCAGGTGCCACTGGACGCGGAAACCAAGCGCCTCGGCGTAGCGATCGAGCGTCGAAAGACGCGCGTCGCTCGCGGGCCCCTCGAGTCTGGCGACGGAGGATTGAGAGGTTTTCATCTCGGCTGCTATTGCAGTTTGTGAATGCCCTCGCCTCTCCCGCACTCCCCCAAGCTCCTTCAGCAAAGCCCGTCGACGCGCGGCGGCCTCCACCAGTTTCGGAAAATCGGGGTCGCGGGCGGTGCCCTCGGCAATGAGCTCATCTAGGAAATCGGTCTCAGGGTCCATCTTCTCCTCCCTCATTGGCAATCTCATAATTAAGATAGCAATTGCGATATGAGACTATCCGCGCGCTTCCCAATCTCGAAGACGCCGCCTCGCCAGGCTGATCGTCTGAGGCGGCGTCTTCTGAGTCTTCTTGGTGAAGGCCTCGAGAGCAAGAAGCACCTGCTTCCGCCTCCCCAGGGGAGCGAACAAGATTCTGTAGATCACCCCATTCCCATCAGCCCGAACCTCGTAGACATTCCCATCGAGGTGCCTTGCCGCCCTTAGCCCAATCGCACGGACCTCCCTCATCGCCACAACAACGGCTGCCCTGTCTTCACCGCTGAGACCGTCGATGAATTCCTTCACAGGCCGTCGTCCGGAGGCCGTCGCGTAATCCCGCCAGCGACGCCTCGCCATCAGCTCGTCCCCTCAGCCTCGGGGTTTAGCCAGACCTGCTTCAGCCAGGGCGGGGAGACCGCGAAGGGGGTGGTGTCGGTGGTGGCGATCTGCTCGAGGGGGATGAAGTGGAGGCGGCGTCCGGGGACGAAGCGGTCGACGTCGGCGAAGCCGATCGTGTTGCCGGCGTGGCTGCCGCCGGAGACGAGGAGGAGGCCGGTCTCCGGACCCCAGCCGTCGTGGGGAGCGAGGCCGGCGTCGGAGCCCCAGTTGCGGACGCTCCGCATCGAGTTGTAGCCGTGGTGGGAGGAGGCGCGCTGGTCCACCTGGCCGTCGGGGCGGAAACGGAACTGGACCGACTCCCAGTCGTCGTGGTGGTAGCCCTTCTTGCCGGCGACCGGCACTCCCCGCAGGGTGGCCGAGTCCGCGTAGTAGAGCCATAGCTGCACGTAGAGGTTGCCGGCGCGCTCGCCCGAGCAGTCGGCGCCGTTCGCCTCCTTCCCTTCCCGGCAGTCGACGACGTGGACGAAGGCGGTCACCGGCAGGCCCTCGTCGGTGCGGTGGACGAGCCCGCGCGCCGAGCCGTCGCCGCACTCGCTGCTGCGGCAGCGGCGGAAGTCGACCGGCAGCGCCCGCGACCCCGTCTCGAAGGCGAGCTTTGGCGCGTGCCGGCGCACCAGCTCCCCGACTTCGGTGCCGTAGGCGGCGATCAGCGTCGGCTCGTCGCCGCAGCCGTCCGCCAGCGCCGCCGCACAGAGGAGCCGGTCCGCCACCGCCCGCGCCAGCGTCGCCCCCGGCACCCGCACCCCCGCCGCCACCAGACCGAGCATCAGCAGCGAGACGACGAATAGCGTCCCGACCCACTCCACCGTCCCCTGACCCCGCTCCGACCGCATGGGTCGAAGCTATGGAGCCAGGTCGCACGCGTGGGTGTCTTAAGTGCCGATTGCGTGCCGGAATGGCTACGGCTTTGAGAACCGCCGGATCAAGCGCCGCCCGCGAGCGCGAGGCGGACCAGGCCCTTAGAGGTTGCCGATCTCAGATGCGATGTCGGCCGCGGCCTGTTTGGCGTCGGCGAAGAGCATCGAGGTGTTCGGTTCGTAGAAGAGGTCGTTGTCGATGCCGGCGAAGCCGGGGCTGAGCGAGCGCTTGATCACGATCACCTGCTGGGCCTCGGAGACTTCGATGATCGGCATCCCGGCGATCGGCGAGTCGGGATCGTTCTTCGCCGCCGGGTTGGTGACGTCGTTGGCGCCGACGACGACCGCGACGTCGGTGCGCGACATCTCCGGGTTGATCTCCTCCATCTCCTTCAGCTGCTCGTAGGGCACGTCGGCCTCGGCGAGGAGGACGTTCATGTGGCCCGGCATGCGGCCGGCGACCGGGTGGATCGCGTAGTTGACGGTGACGCCGCGCTTCTCCAGCTCGTCGGCGACCTCTTTGATCGCGTGCTGGGCCTGGGCGACCGCGAGGCCGTAGCCGGGCACGATCACGACGGAGTCGGCGTAGGCGAGCTTGATCGCCGCGTCCTGGGCGCCGATCGAGACGTGCGGGCGCTCCTCGCCCCCGCCTCCGCCGCCGCCCGCGGGGGCGCCGCCGAAGCCGGAGAAGAGGATGTTGCCGACCGAGCGGTTCATCGCCGTCGCCATCTCCAGGGTGAGGATCGTTCCCGAGGACCCGACCAGGGTGCCGGCGACAATCAGGGCGACGTTGTCGAGCGCGAAGCCCGCCGCCGCGGCGGAGAGGCCGGTGAAGGCGTTCAGCAGCGAGATCACGACCGGCATGTCCGCCCCGCCGATCGGCAGGACGACGAGGTTGCCGAGGATCGCGGCGGCGATCAGGATCCCGATGAAGAGCGCCTGCGAGGGGTCGTCGTTGTTGATCGCGATGACGGCGCAGGCGACGACGACCCCGATCAGCAGGACGGCGTTGATCACCTGCTGCCCCGGCACCGCGATCGGCCGGGTCGGGATCAGGTCCTGGAGCTTGGCGAAGGCGATGTTCGAGCCCCAGAAGGAGACCGAGCCGACGACGCCGGCGAAGAGGATCGGGATCAGCTCGTCGAGCGGGAACTCCTCGCCGAGCGAGATCCCGTGGCGGATCTCCGACCAGGCGATCAGGGCGACGGCGCCGCCGCCGACCCCGTTGTAGAGGGCGACCATCTGCGGCATCTCGGTCATCTGCACGCGGATCGAGGCGATCACGCCGACCGCGGTGCCGACCCCGAGTCCGAGGACGATCAGGCCCCAGTTGCCCATCCCGTCGAGCAGCAGGGTGGTCGCCACGGCGACGGCCATGCCGCCCGCGGCGACCAGGTTGCCGCGTTTGGCGGTGGTCGGGTGGGTGCCCTGTTTGATCCCGATGATGAACAGCGAGAAGGCGACGATGTAGAGGGCGGTGGCTGCGTCGCCGCCCGGCTCCAGGACCGCGCGGACCATCAGGCGCCGCCCTTCCCGTCAGCCTCGGCCTTCGGCTTCGGCTTTTTGGCGAACATGCCGAGCATCCGGTCGGTGACCATGAAGCCGCCGACGATGTTGATCGCGCCGAAGGCGATCGCGATCGTCCCGATCACGTACTCGAGGCCGTCGTCGGCGAAGCCGACGACGATCAGACCGCCGAGCATGACGATGCCGTGGATCGCGTTGGTCTGCGACATCAGCGGCGTGTGCAGGGTGGTCGGGACCTTCGAGATCACCTCGAAGCCGACGAAGACGGCGAGGACGAAGATCGTGATCTCGGTCATCAGGTCCATGGCTACTTCGCTGCCCTCTCGTTCTTGATCTCGCCGCCCTGGGTGATGCAGGCGGCGGCGATGATGTCGTCCTCGAAGTCGACCTTGACCTCACCCTCGTCGGTGACGATCAGGCCGAGCAGGTTCTCGAGGTTCTTGGCGTAGAGCTGGGAGGCCGGCGCCGGCATCTCGGAGGGGAGGTTGCGCGGGCCGATCACCTTCACCCCGTTCTCGACCACGGTCTGGCCCGGCTCGGTCAGCTCGCAGTTGCCGCCGGTCTCGGCGGCGAGGTCAACGATCACCGAGCCCGGAGCCATGTTGCGGACGCCCTCGGCGGTGATCAGCAGCGGCGCCGGCCGGCCGGGGATCGCGGCGGTGGTGACGATGATGTCCTGTTTCGCCGCGTTCTCGGCGAGGGCGTCGCGGACCTGCGCGTTCTCCTCGTCGGTCAGCGGCCGGGCGTAGCCGCCCTCTCCCTCGGCGTCGGGGATGAAATCCAGTTCCAGCGGCCGGCCGCCGAGCGAGGCGATCTGCTCCCAGGCGGCGCGGCGGATGTCGAAGCCGGTGACGATCGCGCCGAGGCGCTTGGCGGTGGCGACCGCCTGCAGGCCGGCGACGCCGGCGCCGAGGACGAGGACCTTCGCCGGCGGGACCGTGCCCGCGGCCGTGGTCATCATCCCGAAGAAGCGGCCGGACTCGCGGGCGCCGATCAGGGTCGCCGCGTAGCCGGCGGCGGCGGCCTGCGAGGAGAGCGCGTCCATCGCCTGGGCGCGGGTGGTCCGCGGGATCGCCTCCATCGCGAAGGCGGTGACGCCGGCGCTCGCCAGCGCTTTGTTCGTCTCCGCCGCGACCCAGGGGTTGAGGTGCGAGATCAGCAGCTGGTTGCCGTTCAGCTTGGCGATGTCCCCGGTGCTGGGGACGGCGACGCGGAGGACGACGTCGGCGCCCCAGGCGGCCTCGGCGGAGCCGACCTCGGCGCCGGCCTCCCGGTAGGCGGCGTCGGTGTGGCCCGCGGCCTCGCCGGCCCCGGACTCGACGACGACGTCGACCTTCTCGTTCTTCTTCAGCGACTTGACCACGTCGGGGACGAGCGCGACCCGGCGCTCGCCCGCGCCGGTCTCTTTCGGCACTCCGATCTTCATGACGCGGCGCGGGAGGATATGCGATTCGGGCGAAGCCCGGCGCGAAGCGCGCTTTTAGGCAGAGACCCCCGCCAATGCAGCCAACCGCTCAAGCGTGTGCAACTGCTCGGAGCGCTCGACGTGGACGGGCGAGACGATCAGCCGGTCGATGCCGGCGCCGCGGAAGCGCTCGACCCGCTCGGCCACCTCGGCCTCGGTCCCGACCAGCGAGGTCGCCTCGACGATCTCGTCGGGCATCGCCTCGAAGGCGCCGCCGCGGTCGCCGTCCTGGAAGCGGCGCTGGACCTCGTCGGCGACCTCGCCGAAGCCGAAGCGGTGGGCGAGGTCGACGTAGAAGTTGGTCTTGCGGCTGCCCATGCCGCCGAAGTAGAGGACGAGCCCGGCCTTGACGACGTTCTTCGCCGCCTCCAGGTCGCCGTCGATCGCCACCTGCAGGGAGGGCGAGACCTCGAGGTCGGAGCGCTGGCGCCCCCCCTTCGCGAAGCCCGCCTCCAGGTGCTCGCCCCAGGTCTGCTCGAAGGCGTCGACGCTGAAGAAGATCGGGATCCAGCCGTCGCAGATCTCCGCCGCCATCTCCACCGATTTGCGGCCGATCGCGCCGACGAAGACCGGGATCTCGTTGCGCAGCGGGTGGAAGTTGAGCTTCAACGGCTTGCCCTCGCCGCCGGGCAGCGGCAGCGTGTAGTGCTCGCCCCGGTGCTCGACCGGCCCTTCGCGGGCGACGATCTCGCGGACGACTTCGATGTACTCGCGGGTGCGGCCCCAGGGCTTCGCGTAGGGGACGCCGTACCAGCCCTCGGAGACCTGCGGGCCGGAGGGGCCGAAGCCGAAGAGGAAGCGGCCGCCGGAGAGCTTGTCGATCGTCGCGCCGGCCATCGCCGCGGCGGCGGGCGGGCGCGCCGGCACCTGCATGATCGCGGCGCCGAGGTTGATCTTCTCGGTCCGCGCCGCCAGCCAGGCGAGCACGCTGACCACGTCGGAGCCGTAGGACTCGGCCGCCCAGACCGACTCGTAGCCGAGCTTCTCGGCCGCGGTGACGACTTCCGCGGCCTCCTCGCCGGCCGGCCCGATCCCCCAATAGCCGAGGTTGAGTCCGAGCTTCAGTCCCATCGCTCCCGCACCCTATTGAATAGGGAGATGGGCAATGGCCAACCCTCCCCCCAGCACGGGCTCTCCGGCAAGGAGGCGGCGGCGCGGCTGCGCAAGCTGGGACCGCCGCCGGAAACCTCCTCGCGCTCGACCTCGAGCATCGTCGCCGGCAACGTCTTCACCCTCTTCAACGCGATCATCGGCGCCTTCTTCGTGCTCGACCTCGGGCTCGGGCTCTACGCCGACTCGATCTTCGGCCTGGTCGCCGTCGTCAACTCCTACATCGGCATCCGCCAGGAGCTGAAGGCGAAGGCGACGCTGGACGAGCTGGCGGTGCTGGTGGCGCCGCACGCGCGGGTCGTTCGCGACGGCGCCGTGGTCGAGCTGACCGCGAACGAGGTGGTGCCGGGAGACGTGATCCAGGTCGGGCCGGGCGACCAGCTGATCGCCGACGGCGAGGCGATCGCCTCGCGCGGGATGACCGTCGACGAGTCGCTGCTGACCGGCGAGTCCGACGGCATCCAGAAGGGGGAGGGCGACCGCGTCCTCTCCGGCTCCTTCTGCGTCTCCGGCTCCGGCCACTACGTCGTCGACGCGGTCCGCGAGCAGAGCTACGCCGGCCGCATCGCCGGCGAGGCGAAGACCTTCCGCCACCCGCCCTCGCCGCTGCAGGAGGAGGTCAACCGGGTGATCGTCGCCTCCACCTACGTGATGCTGCCGCTGGCGGTGGTGCTGATCCTCAGCCTCAACCTCCGCAACGTCGGCCTCGAGGAGGCGGCGCAGACGGCGACCGCCGGCCTGGTCACCCTGATCCCCGAGGGGCTGGTGCTGCTGATGAGCGTCACCTTCGCGGTCGCGGCGGTGCGGCTGGCCAGGCGGGACACGCTGGTCCAGCAGATGAGCGCGACTGAGAGCCTCGCCGCGGTCGACACGATCTGCGTCGACAAGACCGGGACGCTGACCGCGGGAGAGCTGCGGCTGACCGCGGTCGAGTACGCCGACGGGGTCGATCCGAAGTCCGGGGCGGCGGCGCTCGGCCGCTTCGCCGCCAGCGCCGGCGACCGCAACAAGACCCTGGAGACGATCGCCGCGGAGCTCCCCGGCAGGGCCGGGCGGGTCAGCGGCGAGGTGCCGTTCTCCTCCGAGTGGAAGTGGAGCGGGCTCTCGCTCGACGGCGCCGGCGCCACCACCTACGTGCTCGGGGCGCCGGACATCCTGATCGAGTCCGGGGCGCTGACGCTGCCGCAGCGCCTCGCCGCCAGGCTCGAGGAGGAGACCGCGGCGGGTCGGCGGGTCGTCGCCTTCGGCCAGAGCGGCGAGGCGCTGCCCTCCGACCCCACCGCCAACGGCGCTCCGCGGATGACCGCGCTGGCGCTGGTGGTGCTGGAGGAGACGCTGCGGCCCGACGCGGCGGAGACGATCGCGACCATGCGCGCGGAGGATGTCGACCTGAAGCTGATCTCCGGCGACGCCGCCGCGACCGTGACCGCGGTCGCCTACGCGGTCGGGGTGCCGCGCGAGGCGGGCGTGATCGAGGGGCCGGACCTCCCGGACGACCCCGACGAGCTCGCCAAAGCCGCGGTCGCGAACACGATCTTCTGCCGGATCAAGCCCGAGCAGAAGAAAGCGCTGGTCGGGGCGCTGGTCGCCGCCGGCCGCTATGTGGCGATGATCGGCGACGGGGTCAACGACGTGCCGGCGCTGAAGCGGGCGCGGATGGCGGTGGCGATGGGCTCGGGGACGCAGGTGACCAAAGGGGTCGCCGACGTCGTCCTGCTCAAGGACCAGTTCTCGCGGCTGCCGGAGGCGGTCGGCGAAGGGCGCCGGATCGCCCGCAACATCCACCGCCTCGGCCGCCTCTACCTGACCAAGACCGTCTACGCGGCGGCGCTGATCCTGCTGGTCGCGGTGCCCGGCTTCGCCTTCCCCTTCCTCCCCCGCCACCTCACCGTGGCGGCCTTCCTGACGATCGGGATCCCCTCCTTCGTCCTCGCCCTGATGCCCTCGGACGGGCCGCTCTACCGCGGCCGCCTGCTGCGGGCGCTGGCGGCCTTCGCGGTCCCGGCCGGGCTGGCGACGGCGATCGGCTCGATCCTCTCCTTCTTCCTCGTCGACACGGTGGCCGGGGCCAGCCTCGAAGCCGGCCGCACCGCGGCGACGACGACGCTGATCGTGCTCGGGCTCTGCTTCATCCTCCTGCTGGAGCGCGGGCCGGGCCGCGAGCACATCGCGATCCAGAGCAACATGCTGGCGATGGTCGCCGCCCTCGGCGCCGGCTTCGCCGGGATCCTCGCGATCCCGCCGCTGCGCGACTTCTTCGACCTGGTCCTGCTGAGCGCGCCGGAATGGTTCCTCGCCCTCTTCTCGGCGGCGGTCGGGCTGACCCTCGCCAGCGTGCTCTGGAAACTGCCGCAGATCGAACGTCTCGAAGTCCCTGAAGAGCGGGTAGAAGCCGGACGAGATTGAACGTTCCCGGCTATTCGCCTGAACCCGGCTGCTACGACGAGGCCTTCGACTCGGAGGGAGAGCCGCGGCCTCATTACGCCGGGCTGCTGGAGGCGCTGGCGGGGGAGCTGGAGACCTTGCCGGGGCGGGTCGAAGCGGCGGTCGCCGCGAACGGCCTCACCTTCGGGGAGGGGGCGGAGATCACCGTCGACCCGGTGCCGCGGCTGCTCACCGCGGCGGAGTGGGAGCGGCTGGAGGCGGGGCTGCTGCAGCGGGCGCGCGCCCTCAACGCCTTCGTCGTCGACGCCTACGGGCCGCAGCGGATCTTCGACGCCGGCGTCGTGCCGCGGCGCCTGCTGGAGAGCTCGAGCGGCTACCTGGCGGCGATGCAGGGGCACGTCGACCCGGAGGTGCCGCCGGCGACGGTCGCCGGGCTCGACCTGGTCCGCGACCGCGACGGCGAGTTCCGGGTCCTGGAGGACAACCTGCGGATGCCCTCGGGCGCCACCTACGCCTTCGCGGTGCGCGAGATCATCGAGCCCGAGATCGGGGCGCCGCTCCGCCCCCGGCCGCTGGGCGGGTACCTGGAGCGACTCGGCGAGGCGATCCGCGCTGCGGCGCCGCCTGGCCCCGACGAGCCGCTGGCCGTCGTCCTCTCCGACGGTCCCGCGAGCAGCGCCTGGTACGAGCACCAGCGGGTCGCCGAAGCGCTGGGGATGCCGATCGTCAGGCCCGACCAGCTGGAGACGAGCCGCGGCCGCCTCTTCGCCCGCCTCGCCCGCCGGCGCCGGCAGGTCGACGTGATCTATCGCCGCCAGGAGGCCGACCGCCTGACCGCGCCCGGCGAACGCCCCACCGAGCTCGGCGAGCTGCTGCTGCCGGCGCTGCGCTCCGGCCGCCTGCGCTGCGTCAACGCCTTCGGCAGCGGCCTCGCCGACGACAAGCTCGCCCACGCCTACGTCGAGCGGATGGTCGATTTCTATCTCGGCGAGGAGCCGCTCCTGCGCTCGGTCCCGAGCTACGACCTCAGCGAGGAGGGCGCCCGCAAGGAGGCGATGGAGCGGCTCGACGAGCTGGTGGTGAAGCCGCGCGGAGGCTCCGGCGGCGAGGGGGTGACGATCATGCCGCGGGCGAGCGAGCCGGAGCGCAAGCGGGCGCTCGCGGTGGTGCGGCGACGGCCCGAGCGCTTCATCGCCCAGGAGCCGATCGAGCTCTCCTCGCACCCGACCGTCCACGGCGGCAGGCTGCAGCCGCGGCGGATCGACCTGCGGCCGTTCGTGGTCAGCGGTCCGGGGTGGCAGGTGGCGATGGCGGGCGGGTTGACGCGGTTCGCGCAGGGGGCGGGAGAGATGATCGTCAACAGCTCCCAGGGCGGCGGCGTCAAGGACACCTGGGTGATGGAGAATCCAGGGCGATGAAGCGAGGCGCCCAACACGGCCGGCCGCTGATCGGGGTCACCACCTCGGAGGTGCGCGAGGGGGGCCGGAAGGACCAGATCCCCGAGAGCGAGCCCAGCGTCCGCGAGATGGCGCTGGGGCTGACCTACCTGCGGGCGCTGGAGGCGGCGGGGGCGCTGCCGCTGGTGATCCCGCCACTGCCGGAGGAGGCGATCGGGCCGCTGCTCGACCGCCTCGACGGCATCTGCCTCTCCGGCGGGCCCGACCTCGACCCCGGGACCTACGGCGCCCAGCCGCACCCGCACCTGGGGCCGACCGAGCCCGGCCTCGACCGGATCGAGCTCGAGATCGCGCGCCGCGCCGACGCCCGCGAGCTGCCGATCCTGGCGATCTGCCGCGGCACCCAGGCGCTAAACGTCGCCCGCGGCGGCGCCCTCCACCAGCACCTGCCGGAGGTCTCGGCCGAGATCGCCCACCGCCAGGGGACGCCGGGGACCGAGACCAGCCACCCGATCGAGATCGAGCCGGGCAGCCGCCTGGCGGCGGCGCTCGGCGACGAGGAAGTCGAGGTGCCCGACGAGCTCGACGTCAACTCCTTCCACCACCAGGCGATCGACCGGCTCGGCGGCGGCCTGAAGGTGACCGCGCGGGCGCCGGACGGGACGATCGAGGCGGTCGAGGACCCGGCGCGGCCGTTCCTGATCGGCGTCCAGTGGCACGCCGAGACCCTCGTCCACCGCCCCTACGAGGCGGCGCTGTTCCGGCACTTCGTGGAAGCGTGCCGGTTGAGTCCGGTTGCGGCTTAGCCCTCGGGCGGCGGCAATACGAACTGAGAGACGATCAGGTTCGCCGCCAGCTTCGGCTCG
>DATHFL010000309.1:0-6745 GCA_035318125.1 Solirubrobacterales bacterium
GGCGGGTCGAGAAGGTCGCCCGGGCGCCGCCGAGGTCGGCTTCGAGCCAGCGGACGCCGTTGCGCTCTCGCCACTCCATCAGTCCCTCAGCGCCGCCGCCAGCGCCGCCGCCAGCTCCTCGTCGCGGCCCGAGATCTCGCCTTCGAGCTTCTGGTTGCGGGCGGCGCGGAGGCCGCGGCCGACCGCCGGCCCCTGCTCGACGCCGGCGGCGATCAGGTCGTCGCCGTCGATCTCCAGTTCGATCTTGCTCCAGGCGGTCAGGTAGGAGTCGAGCCAGTTGGCGCCCAGAGCCCGGGCGAGGATCAGCTCGACCGGATCGCGCTTTTCGGCCAGCTCGACGCCCTCGCCTGGCCGCGGCATCCACATCGAGGCCAGCACCTGCTCGGCTCCCTCCGGCCCGAGCGCCGCGGCGATCAGGGCGTGTTTCCGCGGCACCAGCTCCGCCCAGTGCGGGTCCTTGAGCAGGTCTTCGACCGCCTTCATCAGCTCCACCCCGCCCTCACGCAGGTCGATGATCCCCCAGCCGGCGAGCAGCCCGAGCCCCACCCGCCCGGTCGGTTCGGCGGCGAGCCGCTCCAGCTCGGCGCGGCGGCGGTCGGCGGAGACGGACGCGAGGTCGGCCTGGCGCAGGAGCCGGTCCGTCTCCGGCTCGAGCGCGAAGCCGTAGCGCGACGCGTAACGGGCGGCGCGGATCGCCCGCGTGGGGTCGTCCTCGAAGGAACGGGGATGGAGAACCCGCAGGAGCCCCCGCTGGAGGTCCTCGCGCCCCCCGTGGGGGTCGATCAGGCTCGACTCCCCCTGCAGCGGGATCGCCATCGCGTTGATCGTGAAGTCGCGCCGGGCGAGGTCGTCCTCGATGCTCTCGGCGGGGGCGACGACCGGCAGCGCCCCCGGCTCCGGGTAGGTCTCGGTGCGGGCAGAGGCGACGTCGACCTCGTGGCCGTCGACCTCCGCCTTGGCGGTGCCGAAGCGCTCGTGCTCGACCTCGCCGCCGCCGAGGCTCCGCGCCAGCGCCGCCGCGTCGCCCTCGACCACCAGATCGACGTCGGAGCGCGGCTGGCCGAGCAGCAGGTCGCGGACCGCGCCGCCGACCAGGTAGACGGGCTCCTGCGCCGCCTCGCGCACGGCCGCGAGCTCCGGATGCGCGTTCCGCAGCTCGGCGCCCAGGTCCCTCATAGGCCCCTACCTTGATCGATTCCGCGGATGACCGCGCTGCGGCCTCAGAGGCGGACGGGGATGCCGTCGGCGGCGAGCCGCTCCTTCGCCTCCCGCACCCGGTGCTGGCCGTAGTGGAAGATCGAGGCGCAGAGGACGGCGTCGGCCCTGCCCTCGGCGATCGCCTCGCTGAGGTGGGAGAGCTCGCCGGCGCCGCCGGAGGCGATCACCGGCACCCCGACCGCCTCCGCCACCGCTCGCGTCAGCTCGATGTCGTAGCCGTCGTTGGTGCCGTCGCGGTCCATGCTGGTCAGCAGCACCTCCCCCGCCCCGCGCTCGACCGCCTCTTCGGCCCAGCCGACCGCGTCGCGCCCGTCGACCCGCACCCGGCCGCCGTTGACGTAAACGCCCCAGCCGTCCTCCTCGCGCTTGGCGTCGATCGCGATCACCACGCACTGGGCGCCGAAGTGGTCGGCCAGCTCGCCCAGCAACTCGGGCCGCGCCAGCGCCGCGCTGTTGACCGAGACCTTGTCGGCGCCGGCGTCCAGCACCGCCTGCGCGTCCCGCACCGAGCGGATGCCGCCGCCGATCGTGAAGGGGATGAAGACGTTGTCGGCGGTCCGCCGCGCCAGTTCGACGATCGTCTCCCGCTGTTCGTGCGAGGCGGTGATGTCGAGGAAGACGAGCTCGTCAGCCCCCTCGGCGTCGTAGCGCTCGGCCAGCTCGACCGGATCGCCGGCATCGCGCAGCCCGACGAAGTTCGTCCCCTTGACGACCCGCCCGGCGTTGACGTCCAAGCATGGGATGACTCGCTTCAGAACCGCCATTGATGAAGCGTAGAGCGCTAAGGGGTCCGGTCATCCCCTGAGCGAATTTGTCGCGTCCCTTCGGGACAGCTCCCGAAGATGCTGCGCTCCTATGGAGCGCAGGAATCAGATTGCATATCGCGCGCTTCGCGGACATTCGCTCAGGGGACGACCGGACCCCTTCCAACAGCCCTCCGTGGGACGGCGTCAACCGGAGCCGCTGCTTAGGAGGGTGCCGGTACCCCTCCGGAGGAATGTTCGGCGAAATGCAATCTCGTTCTTGCGCGGCGAAGCCGCGCAGCAGGTTCTCCCCGGAGCAAAGCGGAGGGGAGGTCAATTCCGGAGGAGGGGTACCGGCACCCTCCCCACCTCCGCGCTAAGTCCCCAGCGCAGCGATCGCCTCGGCGACGGTGAATTTTCGCTCGTAGAGGGCGCGGCCGACTATGGCGCCCTCGATGTTGGGGGCGGCGTCGCGGGCTAGGTCTTCGAGGTGGGCGAGGGTGCCGACGCCGCCGGAGGCGATCACCTGGGCGTCGGTGGCGGCGGCGATCCGGGAGAGCTCGGCGAGGGCCGGGCCCTCCATCGTGCCGTCGACCTCGATCGCGGTGCAGAGGAAGCGGGCGATGCCGCGCTGGCCGAGCTCCGCCACCGCCTCGGCGACGTCGAGCTCACTGGTCTGCGTCCAGCCGGCGAGGGCCACCTTGCCGTCGCGGGCGTCGACCGAGACGACGAGGTGCTCGCCCTGCGCCTCCAGCATGCCTTCGAGGAACTGAGGGTCGCGCAGGGCCGCGGTCCCGATCACGACCCGCTCGGCGCCCGCCCCCCGCACCGCCTCGACGGCGGCGGTGTCGCGCAGGCCGCCGCCGACCTGGATCGGGCACTCGACGGCCGCGGCGATCCGCCGCACTGCCTCGAGGTTCTGCGGCTCACCGGCTTTGGCGCCGTCGAGGTCGACGACGTGGAGGAACTGAGCACCTTCGCCGGCCCAGCGCCGCGCCGCGTCGACCGGGTCGGCGTCGTAGGCGGTCTCGCGCTCGTAGTCGCCCTGCAGCAGCCGCACCGCCTTGCCGCCGCGGATGTCGATGGCGGGATAGAGGATCACGCCGCCGGCCGGCTGATTTCCGATGGTGTGCGACCGAGGGCGACCCAGGCCAAGCCTGGCGAGGACGCAGGACGCAGCCCTTGCTGGTGGCAAGGGCAAGTCCGAGGACGTGGCCAGGCGCAGGGATGGGGCGTCATTCGGGCGTGCAGCATCGGGAGTCAGCCGGCCACAGGCGCTTTGGCGCAGATGCCGGCGAAGTTGGAGAGCAGCCGCAGGCCGGCGGTGCTCGACTTCTCGGGGTGGAACTGGACGCCGAAAACGTTGCCGCGCTCGGCGGCGCAGGCGAAGCGGGCGCCGTACTCGGCGCTGCCGAGCAGCTCCGATCCGTTCGGGCGCGGCGCGAAGGAGTGGACGAAGTAGAAGGGGGTCTCCGAGGGGATGCCCTCGGCGAGCCGGGACTCGCGCTCCCAGCGGACCGGCGACCAGCCGATGTGCGGGACCTTCAGGCCCTCGGCTTCGAGCCCCTCGACCGGCCCGTCGAGGAGGCCCAGCCCGGCGGCACCGCCGAGCTCGGTGGTCGACTCGAAGAGCAGTTGCAGCCCGAGGCAGATGCCGAGGATCGGCACCCCCACCTCGCGACGCTCGGCGATCAGCTCGTCGAGGCCGAGCTCGCCGATCCGCTCCATCGCCCGCGGAAAGGCGCCGACGCCCGGCAGGATCACCCCGTCGGCCGCCCGTACCTCGCCGGCCTCGCTGCTGATCGTCGCGGTGACGCCGACGTGCTCGAGCGCCTTCTCGACCGAGCGCAGGTTGCCCATCCCGTAGTCGAGGATGGCGATCCGCACGCTCATTGGCTCAGGGTGCCCTTGGTCGACGGCACGCCGGTCTCGTCGGGGTCGATCGAGACGGCGACCCGCAGCGCCCGGGCGAAGGCCTTGAAGGAGGCCTCGATCATGTGGTGCGCGTTGGTCCCCGAGCGGACCCAGATGTGCAGGGTCAGCTTGGCGCTGTTGGCGACGGCGCGGAAGAACTCCTCGGCCAGCTCGCTGTCGAAGCCGGCGATCGAGACCACCGGCAGATCGGCGGCGAAGTCGCAGTAGGGACGGCCGGAGATGTCGATCGCGCACTCGGCCAGCGACTCGTCCATCGGCACCAGCGCCGAGCCGTAGCGGCGGATCCCCGCCCGGTCGCCGAGCGCCTCGTCGAGCGCCTGGCCGAAGACGATGCCGACGTCCTCGACGGTGTGGTGGGCACCCGTCTCGAGGTCGCCGTTGGCCTCGACTTTGAGGCCGAGCCGCCCGTGACGGGCCAGCAGGTCGAGCATGTGGTCGAGGAAACCGACGCCGGTCTCGGCGCTCGCCTCCCCCCCGTCGAGGTCGAGCGAGAGCCGGATCTGGGTCTCCGCCGTCTGCCGTTCTTTCTGCGCGGTTCTGCTCATCGCCTAATCATCGCTGACTCGCCGTGGACGGGGAATCCCTCGGCGCGGGCGAGGGCGTCGGCTTGCGGCGCCAGCTCGGCTGCCGCGCCGGCGCCGATCTCGACGTTGGCGATGCGGCGGCGGAAGGCGCCGGGGCCGAGCGGGCCGGCGTAACGGCCGGCGCCGCCGGTCGGCAGCACGTGGTTTGAGCCGGCGACGTAGTCGCCGAAGACGGTGGCGCCGTGGCGGCCGACGAAGACGCAGCCGGCGGTGGTGACGCGCTCGGCGAGCAGCGCCGCGTCGGTCTCCAGCAGCTCCAGGTGCTCGGGGGCGTAGGCGTTGGCGAGGTCGATCGCCGCCTCGGCGTCGCGCACCTGGACCAGCCCCAGCGGCGCATCGGCGACGCTGGGACGGGAGGCCGCCGCCGCCTCCGCGGCCTCGGCGATCGCGTCCAGCACCCGCTCCTCGACCGCAGCGAGGACGAGCGGGCTTTCGGGACCGTGCTCGGCCTGGGCGCAGAGGTCGAGCGCCGCCCACTCGGGGTCGGTGTCGTGGCCGGCGATCACCATCAGCTCGGAGGGGCCGGCGAGGGAGTCGATCCCGACCCTGCCGTAGACGGCCCGCTTCGCCTCCCGCACCCAGGCGTTGCCCGGGCCGGCGATCACGTCGACCGGGGCGATCGTGCCGGTCCCGCAGGCGAGGGCGAAGATCGCCTGGGCGCCGCCCATCGCGTAGATCTCCTCGACTCCGCAGAGGGCCGCGGCGGCGAGGACCAGTGGGTGCAGGCTGCCGTCGGGGCCGGGCGGCGAGGCGAGGGCGACGCGCTCGACGCCCGCCACCTGGGCCGGGATCGCGCACATCAAGACGCTGGAGGGATAGGCGGCGCGGCCTCCCGGCGCGTAGATGCCGGCGGCGCCGACCGGGACCTCGCGCACGGTCACGCTCTGGCCGGCCGGCAGCTCGACCTTTCGCTCGCCGCCGATCTGGGCCTCGGCGACCCGGCGGACGTTGGCGGCGGTGGCCTCCAGCGCCTCGCGTAAGTCCGGCTCGGTCGTCGCCAGCGCCGCGGCCGCCTCCTCGGGGTCGACCCGCAGCGACTCCAGCGAGGCCGCGGGCGCGTCGAACTTGGCGGTCAGCCGCAGCACCGCCGCATCGCCCTCCTCGCGCACTTCGCGTTCGATCGGGCCGACGTCGACCGCCGGCGCCGTCTCCGCAGCCCAGGCGCGCAGCGCCGCCGCGGTCGCCTCCGGCCCCTCCCACTGGAAGCGCCGGGCCCTCATCCCCGGCTCGCCTCCCGCAGCTTCGCGGTCAGCTCGTCGATCTCGCCGGCCCGCAGCTTGTAGGCGACCCGGTTGGCGACGAAGCGGGCGGTGCACTCGACGATCTCCTCGCGCACCTCGAGTTCGTTCTCTTCCAGGGTCCGCCCGGTCGCGACCAGGTCGACGATCCCGTCGCCGAGCCCGATCAGCGGCGCCAGCTCGACCGAGCCCTTGACCTCGATCGTTTCGATCTGGCGTCCGGTCGACTCGAAGTAGCGCTCGGCGATCCGCGGGTACTTGGTCGCGATCCGCATCATCCCGAGGCGGCGCTGCGCTTCGCCGAGGCGGTCGTTGCCGGTGCGCGCGGCCAGCACCATCCGGCAGCGGCCGAAGCCGAGGTCGAGCAGCTCGTAGACGACCCGGTCGGACTGCTCCAGAAGCACGTCCTTGCCGGTGATGCCGACGTCGGCGGCGCCGGCCTCGACGTAGGTGGGGACGTCGGAGGGCCGCATCGTCACCAGCGTCAACCCCTCGGTCTCGAAGATCAGCGAACGCGAGTCGCCGCGCGGCTCGGCGGTGTCGACGCCGGCGGCGTCGAGCACGTCGAGGGTCTCGCCGAAGAGGGCGCCCCGCGGCACCGCCAGCTTCAGCGGCCCGTCGGCCTTGGCGCGGCTGCCCGCGAAGCCGCTCATCGCGCCCCTCCCCCGCGTCGCGACTCCTCCATCTGGGCGACGTGGACGCGCTCCAGGTAGAGGGCGAAGCCGGCCGCCGAGAGGTCGAGGCCAAAGCCCTTCATCAGGTCGTCGTAGCGGCCGCCGCCGCCGATCACGTGGCCGAGCGCGGGGTCGTAGACCTCGAGGATGGCGCCGCTGTAGTAGCCGAGGTCGCGCAACAGGCCGAGGTCGATCTGGACCCGGTCGGCCGCGCCCCGGGCCTCCAGCGCCGCCATCGTCTCGCCCATCCGTGCCGTGGCGCGCTCGACCGCCGCGCCGCCCAGCGAGCGCGCCTCCTCCAACACCTCGGCGCCGCCGCGCAGCTGCGAGAGCCGCACGCAGGTCTCCACCTC
>DATHFL010000310.1:0-3903 GCA_035318125.1 Solirubrobacterales bacterium
GATATGCCGTGAAAGAGGTCGGGCGGGTCCTTCAGCGCCTTCGCCAGCAGGACGCACTCGCGCACG
This sequence comes from Solirubrobacterales bacterium, assembly GCA_035318125.1. Taxonomy (GTDB): domain Bacteria; phylum Actinomycetota; class Thermoleophilia; order Solirubrobacterales; family 70-9; genus VAYN01. Next base: position 67 of record DATHFL010000310.1, read on the forward strand.
CCGATCGCCAGCTGCCCGCGCTTGGTCACGTGCAGCGGCCCGACGATCCCGACCAGGTCGCCGATGTCGAGGTCCTCGACCCGCTCGAACGCCTCCTCCCCGAGCACGTCGCGCCGCGCGTAGGCCTGGATCGTGCCGGTGATGTCGCGGACGTCGAGGAAGGCGGTCTTGCCGTGGCCGCGCTTGCCGGTGATCCGGCCCATCACCCGGTAGACGAACCCCTCGTGCTCTCCCTCCCCCAGCTCGGCCGGGTCGTGCGCGGCCTCGATCTCCTCGACGTGGGTGCGGTCTTCGAAGGAGTGCGGGTAGGGATCGACGCCGGCCGCGCGCAGCCGCTCGACCTTGGCCCGCCGCTGCTGCTCGGTTGAGCCCGCCGCCTCGGCGGTGGGGCTATCGCTCATCGCCGGCGCTGACCTCAGGGGGCGAAGCCGACGGTGACCCGGTCGTCACCTTCATAGTCCTGAAGGGTAGTCGCGTCGCGCAACAGCTCGCGCATCGCCGGGCCGTGGTGGGTGTCGTGCTCCATCGCCAGTTTCCAGCCGGAGGGCGTTTCGGCGATCACGCCGCGGATCACCCCGAGCCCGTCCTCGCCGCAGTCGCCGGTCACCGCGACCCGCGGCTCCTTCTGGATCTCGGGGGAGCGATCGAAGATCGTCTCGTCGGTGACGTAGGGCATGTTGGCGATCACCAGGTCGACCTCTTCGGCTTCGACCGAGTCGGGCAGGCCCTTGCCGACGGTGACCTCGAGGTCGAGCCCCAGCCGCTCGGCGTTCTCGCGGGCGGCTTCGACCGCCTCCGGCGAGAGGTCCGAAGCGGTGACCCGCAGGTCGGGGCGCTCCGACAGCAGCGCCAGCGCGATCGCCCCGGAGCCGGTGCCGATCTCGTGGACGCGGGCCCCCTCGGGCAGCGTCGTCCCCACCTCGACCAGCAGCTCGGTCTCCCGGCGCGGCCAGAGCACGCGCTCGTCGACGTAGATCTCGAGCTCGCGGAAGGGGGCGCGGCCGAGGATGTAGGCCATCGGCTCGCGCTCGACCCGGCGCTGGACGTTGCGCTCGATCTGCTCCGCCGCCTCGGCGCCGACCTCGCCGGCGCTCTCGACCGAGAGCTCGCTGGGGGCGACGCCGAGCGCGTCGGCGACGAGGATTTCGGCCTCGGTGCGCGCGTCTTCGACCCCGGCGGCGCCGATTCGCTCGGCCGCGTCGTCGAGGATCGCCCCTACCGTGCGGGCCGAGGGCCCCTCGCTTTGAACGTCGATTGCCGCCATGACCGCAAATCCTCCCCTAAATAACCGCTCTAAAGATCCTGCGCAAGATACCAGCAATATCCCGGCCGGCTGCCGTTAGGCAGCGGCGCCAACCGGCTGATTCGCCGCCGGGCGGCCGATGCCTCCGTGGCGGCGGACCACGATAGCGATCCACACCGCCCCGGCCGCCATCATCACCAGGCTCTCCAGCTGCGCCATCGTCAGCCCCAGCGCCTCCTCCGGGTTGCGGCGCAGGAACTCGATCAGGAAGCGCTCCGCCCCCGCGTAGAGGAGGTAGAGCGCGAACAGCACCCCCGCCCGCACCCGGTCGCGCAGCTGCCAGAGGACCCAGCCGCCGAGCCCCATCGCCAGCGTCTCGTAGATCGGCGTCGGGTGGACGGTTTCGTCGGTCGGGACGGTGCCGTCGGGATAGGCCATCGCCCAGGGCCCGTCCCAGGCCTTGCCGTAGTCGCCGTCGCCGGAGAGCTGGCAGCCGCAGCGGCCAATCGCGTAGCCGAGCGCCAGCGCCGGCGCCGCCAGGTCGAGCAGGGCGAGGCCGAGGAAGTCGCGGTACCGGGCCCAGAGGCAGACGGCGAGGGCGCCGCCGATCACGCCGCCGTACCAGACCAGCCCCGAGCCGGAGAAGAGGTTGCCGAGGAAGTCGTCCTGGACCTCGCTCCAGTTCTGGACCAGGAAGTAGACGCGCGAGCCGACGACGCCGCCGATCAGCGCCGCGAAGCCCATCTCATACGCCCAGTCGGGCGGCTTGCCGATCTCCTCCAGCCACTTCCAGATCAGCGCCCCCGCGGCGAGGAAGGCGAGGGCGAACATCAGCCCGAAGGTCTGCAGCGTCAGCGGTCCGATCTCGATCTCGGGATACATCGCGCCTACAGCTGGCCCGTGAGCAGCATCTCCAGCAGCGCCTTCTGCGCGTGGAGCCGGTTCTCGGCCTGGTCCCAGACGGCGGAGCGCTCGCCGTAGAGGACCTCGGCGGCGATCTCCTGGCCGGGGTGGGCGGGCAGGCAGTGGAGGACGATCGCCCGCTCTCCGGCGGCGGCGAGCAGGTCGGCGTCGAGCTGGAACGGCGCCAGGTCGGCGAGCCGGCGCTGCGCGTCGGTCTCGTCGCCCATGCTGACCCAGACGTCGGTGTAGAGGGCGTCGGCGCCGGCCGCGGCGGCGCGCGGGTCGTCGGTCAGCTTCGCCCCGTGCCCCTCCTCCAGCTGGTAACCGGAGGGAGCGGCGACCACGACCTCGACCCCGGCCAGCTCGCCGAGGATCGCCAGCGAGCGGGCGACGTTGTTGCCGTCGCCGACGTAGGCAAGGCGCAGGCCCTGGAGGTCGCCGAAGCGCTCGCGCATCGTCAGCAGGTCGGCGAGCGCTTGGCAGGGATGGTGGAGCGGGGTGAGGCCGTTGACCACGGGCACCTCGGCCCCTTCCGCCAGCTCGGCGACGACCTCGTGGGAGCCGGAGCGGATGACGATCGCGTCGACGTAGCGGGAGAGAACGCGGGCGGTGTCGGCGACCGACTCGCCGCGCGAGAGCTGCATCTCGTCGCCGCGCAGCACCACCGGGTGCGCACCCAGCTCGGCGACCCCGACCTCGAAGCTGATCCGCGTCCGCGTCGAGGGCCGCTCGAAGACGAGGGCGACGCTGCGGCCGGCGAGGCTCTCGCCGCCGACCCGCTCGCCGCGGCCGGCTTTCAGCTCGGCCGCTCGGTCGAGCAGCTTGCCGAGCTCGAAGGCGCCGAGCTCTTCGCCGGTGAGGAAGTCGCGCTTCAAGCTCGCGGATACTACGCCCCGATGGAGTTCACGGCGCTGGCCTGGAACCTCTTCCACGGACGGGACCACCCGCCCGACCCCGGGCTGCGCACCTGGCGCTCGCGGCTGCTGCGGATCGAGGAGCGGAACGCCACCCACGTCCAGGTCAACCGCGACCTGACCGAGGAGTTCGCCGAGCTGCTCGCCGCCGCCGAGTGGGACGTGGCGCTGCTGCAGGAGTGCCCGCCGCGCTTCGCCGAGCCGTTGGCGCGCGCCTGCGGGGCCGAGTGGCACCGGGCGCTCACCTCGCGCAACTCCCTCGGCGCCCTGCGAGCACTGCTGGCGCGGCAGAACCCCGACCTGATCGCCTCCGGCGAGGGCGGCTCCAACCTCACCCTGGTGCGGGTGCCGGGCAAGCTCGGCGGCATCGCCGAGCGGCGCGAGCTGGCGATCCACGAGGGCGAGCCCGAGCGCCGCTCGATGGCCTTCGTCCGCACCGCCTCCGGCGTCTGCATCGCCAACCTGCACGCGACCAACGACTGGCCGAAGCTGGCGGCCGAGGACGTGCTGCGGGCGGCGCGGGCGGCAAGCGAGTGGGCCGGCGACTCCCCCCTGGTCTTCGGCGGCGACCTCAACCTGCGCCCGGCGCGGCAGCCGCGCATCTTCGAGCGCCTGGAGCAGGAGTTCGGGCTGGCGGCGCCGACCGGCCCCGAGGCGATCGACCACGTTCTCTGCCGCGGGCTCGAGACGATCGAGCCCCCGGCGCAATGGCCGCCGGAGAAACGCGAGCTGCAGGTCGAGGGACGGGCGCTGCGCCTCTCCGACCACGCGCCGGTG
>DATHFL010000311.1:0-2610 GCA_035318125.1 Solirubrobacterales bacterium
CGTCCCATGGCCCAATTTCTACCCGGCGTTCGTCCTTATTCGCCCATAGGGCGAGAAAGGACGAACGCCGGGGTCATTCGCCGGCGTCGCCGCGGGATTCCTCGATCGGCGGCGGGCGGTCCTCGGTCGTCACGTTGGCGAGGAAGGGGAAGAGGAGGGCGCCGAGGAAGATCAGGATGACGCCGGCGGCGACGAGCCAGCGGGCGCCGGCGAGGTGGCCGAGGATGCCGACGACGAACCCCGCCAGCATCAGCACGATGTAGGGCGTCGGGCTGTGGGGCAGCAGCGCAGCGAGCGGCAAGAGGAGGTCCGGCACGGAAGCGTGATTATCATCGCCCGATGGCCAACGAGTCCGTCGCCGAGGTTAAGCAGGCGCTCGCCGAGGTCGGCTACCTCGCCGACGAGCCCGCCGCGCTGGTCTCCTTCCTCGCCCAGAAACTGGGCAAGCCGGTCCTGGTCGAGGGTCCCGCCGGGGTCGGCAAGACCGAGCTGGCGAAGGCGCTCTCCCGCGCCAGCGGCCGCGAGCTGGTGCGCCTGCAGTGCTACGAGGGCCTCGACGAGGCGAAGGCGATGTACGAGTGGAACTACCGCAAGCAGCTGCTGCGGATCCAGGCCGGCGGCTCCCAGGGAGACTGGGAAGAGGTCCAGGACGACATCTTCAGCGCCGACTTCCTGCTGACGCGGCCGCTGATGCAGGCGATCTCCAGCCCCGAGCCGGTCGTTCTGCTGATCGACGAGATCGACAAGACCGACCAGGAGTTCGAGGCGATGCTGCTCGAGCTCCTCTCCGACTTCCAGATCACGATCCCCGAGCTGGGGCAGATCGCGGCGACGACGATGCCGATCGTCGTCCTCACCTCGAACGACTCGCGCGAGCTGACCGAGGCGCTGAAGCGGCGCTGCCTCTACCTCTGGCTCGACTACCCCGAGCTCGAGCGGGAGATGGAAATCGTCCGCCTCCACGCTCCCGACCTGCCGGAGACGCTGGCGCGGCGGCTGGTCGAGGTGATCCGGATGGTCCGCTCGCTCGACCTGAAGAAGCCGCCCTCGATCGCCGAGTCGATCGACTGGGCGCGGACGCTGCTGCTGATGGGCGCCGAGGACATCGACCAGGAGACCTTCCGCCAGTCGATGTCGATCATCGTCAAGCACCGCACCGACATCGACCTCGTCGCCGAGCGGGTCGGGGTGAAACTTGCCGACCCCCTACGGACCGAGGGCTGAGGCCGGGCCGCCGGGGCTGGCGGCGAAGCTGCTCGGCTTCTGCGAGGAGCTTCGCGGCGAGGGGGTCGCGGTCGGGACCTCGGAGCTGCTCGACGCCTTCGCGGCGCTGGGCGAGGTCGACTGGACCTCGCGGGCCGACTTCCGCGAGGCGCTGGCGGCGACGATCGCCAAGTCCCAGGACGACCGCCGCGTCTTCGAGCTGATCTTCGACCGCTACTTCTTCCGCACCGCCGAGGCCGAGGCGGTCCAGCAGGGGGTGACCGAGCACGCCGAGGGCGGGCCGCCGGCCGGCGAAGGCGAGCGCTTCGACATGGACGAGCTCAGCGAGGCGATCCGCGAGGCGATGGCCGCCGGCGACGAGGACCGGATGCGCGACCTCGCCCAGCTCGCGATCGCCGCCTTCGGCCGCGCCGAGGGCTCGGGCGTGGTCGGCGTCGACGTGCAGCGGATCCGCCGCACCCTGGGCCTGACCGCCGGCTCGCAGCCGCCCGGCGAGGACGGCGGCGAGCGCCCGCCGATCGACCGCGAGCAGCTGACCGCCTTCGAGCGCCACCTGCGACGCGAGCTCGAGCGCGACCTGATCGAGCGGACCGAGACCCTGCCCCCCTCCCGCCCGCTGGCCGAGCTCGACCGGGCGCTGCCGACCAGCCCGACCCAGGACCTCGCCGCCGTCCACCGCGCCGTCTCGCAGATGAAGCGCCGCCTCGCCACCCTCGGCCACGAGCAGCGGGGCCGCCGCAAGGGCCGGTTCGTCGACGTGCGGCGGACGATGCGCGCCTCGCTGGAGACCGGCGGCGTGCCGCTGCGGCTGCGCTACCGGCCGAAACGGCCGCGGCGGCCGGAGATCTACGTCCTCTGCGACGTCTCCACCTCGGTCACCTCGGCCAGCGTCTTCTTCCTCTCCGTCCTCCACGCCCTCCACGACTCCTTCCGCAAGCTGCGCAGCTTCGTCTTCATCGAGCGGATCTCCGAGGTGACCGACGTCTTCGAGCACGAGCGCGACTTCGCGACGATCGCCCAGCGGATCTCCAGCGAGGGCGGCGTCGCCGACGTCTCCGGCTACACCGACTACGGCCGCGTCTGGCTCGAGTTCCTGACCGAGATCTCCGAAGAGCTCGACCCGCGCTCGACCGTGATCGTGCTCGGCGACGCGCGCACCAACGGGCGCGAGCCCTACGCCCAGGTCTTCGGCCAGCTCGCAGAGCGCGCCGGGCGCACCTTCTGGCTCAACCCCGAGCCGCGCCTGTACTGGAATTACGGCGACTCGGTGATGTCCGCCTACGAGGTTTTCTGCGACGGCGCCTTCGAATGCTGGACCACCAAGCACCTGGAGAACTTCGTCAACGTGGTCGCCGGGGGAGTGCGATCGGAGCCCTAGTGGCCCGC
>DATHFL010000312.1:0-5311 GCA_035318125.1 Solirubrobacterales bacterium
CGCCAGCAGGTTGCCGGCCCCCGCCTGCGCCGCCTCGGCGGCGCCGTCCTCGCTCACCTCGAGGCCCAGCGCCCGCAGCTCGGCGGCGAGCGTGTCGGCGACCTCGCGCTCCTCCCCGGTCGGGCTGCGGACCTCGCAGTACCTGACAAACCGCTCGTGCAGTCTCGAACCCACGGTGCCGAAGGCTAACCGGGAACGGCCTGCGCCCGCTCAGGCGGAGCGCTGGACGCCGACGTCGCCCTCGACGACCTCTTCGGCCGTCTCGAGCTCGCCGCCGTCCGCCGCCCGCCCGCCCGCCTGGCGCGCGGCGGCGCCGACGAACTCGCGGAACAGCGGCTCGGGCCGGTTCGGCCGCGAGTTGAACTCCGGGTGGTACTGAGAGGCGACGAAGAAGGGGTGGTCGGGAAGCTCGACCATCTCGACCAGGCGCTCGTCGGGCGAGGTGCCGCCGCAGACCAGGCCCTCGTCTTCGAGCCGGCGCCGCAGCTGGTTGTTGACCTCGTAGCGGTGGCGGTGGCGCTTGTAGATGACAGCCTCGCCGAAAATCTCGCGCGCCCGCGTGCCCTCGTGCAGTTTCACCGGGTCGGCGCCGAGCCGCATCGTTCCGCCCATGTCGGAGACCTCCTTCTGCTCCGGCAGCAGGTCGACGACCGGGAACGGCGTCTCGGGGTCGAACTCGGCCGAGTTGGCGCCGTCCATGCCGGCGACGTGACGGGCGAACTCGACCACCGCGATCTGCATCCCGAGGCAGATCCCCAGGTAGGGGATCGACTTCTCGCGGGCGATCCGCGCCGCTTCGACCTTGCCCTCGATCCCGCGCTCGCCGAAGCCGCCGGGGATCAGGATCCCGTCGCAGCCCTGCAGCCGCTCGGGATCGAAGTTCTCGGAGTCGACCAGCTCCACGTCGACATCGACGCCGTGGTGGAAACCGCCGTGCTCGAGCGCCTCGATCACCGACTTGTAGGCGTCGGCGAGCTGCACGTACTTGCCGACGACGGCGATCTTCACCTTGGTGGTGGCGGATTCGGCGCGGCGGACCATCGCCTCCCACTCGCTCATGTCCGGGGACGGCGCCTCCATCCCGAAGTGGTCGAGGACGAGGTCGTCGACGCCCTCGGCGCGGAAGACCAGCGGCACCTTGTAGATGTTGTCGACGTCGTGGGCGGAGATCACCGCGTCGACCGGCAGGCTGGCGAAGAGGGCGATCTTGCTGCGGATCTCGCGGTCGAGACGCCCTTCGGAGCGGCAGACCAGCGCGTGCGGCTGGATCCCGATCCGGCGCAGCTCGTTGACCGAGTGCTGGGTCGGCTTCGTCTTCAGTTCGCCGGCGTGGCCGACGTAGGGCACGAGGGTGAGGTGGATGAACATCGCCCGCTTCGGCCCGAGGTCGGTGTAGAGCTGGCGGATCGACTCGAGGAACGGCAGCGACTCGATGTCGCCGACGGTGCCGCCGATCTCGGTGATCACGAAGTCGACCGACTGCGACTCGGCGACGATGAGGATTTTCTGCTTGATCTCGTTGGTGATGTGGGGGATCACCTGGACCGTGGCGCCGAGGTAGTCGCCGCGGCGCTCGCGCCGGATCACCGAGTTGTAGACGGCGCCGGCGGTGACGTTGGAGGCGCGGGAGGTGTTCTCGTCGGTGAAGCGCTCGTAGTGGCCGAGGTCGAGGTCGGTCTCCGCCCCGTCCTCGGTGACGAAGACCTCGCCGTGCTGGAACGGGCTCATCGTCCCCGGGTCGACGTTGATGTAGGGGTCGAACTTCTGCAGCTGGACCCGGAAGCCGCGGGAGACGAGGAGTCGTCCGATCGCTGCCGCGGTGATCCCCTTGCCGAGGGCTGAGACGACGCCGCCGGTGACGAAGATGAACCGGGTGTCGCCTTTGCTGGACGGACTCATGCTCTGCCGAGCGAGTCTAGCCAGCGCAGGGGCGGAACCGATTCGATCGTCTGCGAAATCGACCGTAACTCCCCGTAAATCGTCAGCGCGAGGACGACCGCGAGGGCGATCAGCCGCGCGTCGGCCCCCAAAGTGGTCAGCAGCCAGACCCCGGCGACCGCCCCGATCAGGTTGGAGCCGGTGTCGCCGAGCATCGCCCGCTCGCCCAGGGTCAGCCAGGCGCCGACCAGGACCGGCCCGGCGAAGATCCCCAGCAGCTCCAGCGGCTCGAAGGTCCAGGCGCCGAGACAGAGGCCGACGGCGAGCAGCGCCAGCGCCTTCTCCGCCCGCCCCGGCCGCAGGTCGAGCAGGTTGAAGAGGTTGGTGGCGAGGACCAGCAGGGCGACGTCGGCGAGGTAGCGCCAGTCTTCGAGACCGCGGCCGGAGACGACGTAGGCGGCCAGCGCCAGCGCCCCGATCGCCTTGATCGCCCCGGTCGAGAGCGACCCCGCCCGCAGCGCCGCCCAGTGGCCGCGCCAGCCGCGCGGCGTCGCCGCAACCTCCCCCCGCCCGAGCGCGTCGTCGAGGAAGCCGAGGAAGGCGATCCCCAGCAGGTAGGGCAGCCACTGCCGCAACTCGGGCGCCAGCAGGTCGAGGTCGGCGCGGTCGTCGAGGAAGGCGAGCGGCGCCAGCGCCACCAGCGCCGCCGTCGCCAGCACCGCCCCGAGCGGGAAGGCGAGCAGGGCGCCGCGGTAGTTCTCCCGCACCAGCCCGGCATCGCGCAGCCCCCGCGCCCCGGCCGGGACGAGGAACAGCGAGATCGCGATCGCCAGCGGGAAGCCGACCCAGTACACCGGCTAGCGGCCCTCGGTCAGCAGGTCGGGCAGCAGCCGGTCGGCGCTCCCCTTGACGCCGAAGCTGCCCTCGTTGCCGAGCAGCGCGAAAACCAGCGCCAGCTGCCCGGCGGTGAGGTCGACGTCGTCGACGCTGGAGAGGTCGCTCGACTGGAAGAAGGAGATCGAGGACGGTTCCGTGCTCGTCGTCTCGATCCCGACGGTCGGCACGCGGGTCGCGGTGATCCCGCCCATCAGCGCCGACTCCAGCTGGCTCGCCCGCGAGCGCTGGACCGGGCCCATGTCCTGCGGCTGGTCGCGGACGACGATCACCCCGTCGAGGGCGCCGAAGGTGCCGCTGGCGCGCGAGAAGAGCTGGCCGCGGACGACTTCGGGCAGGGTGCCGCCGATCGCCAGCTGCCGCCCCAGCCCCACCCCCAGTTCGCTCAGCGCGTCGGGGTCCGTGCGCAGCTCGGCGAAGCGGGTCCTGGCGAGGTCCGCGGCGAGCCCGTTGACGTCGACCGGCTCGCGCACCACCCCGACCCCGACCAGTTTCGCCCCGGTCGGTTCCAGCGCCTCCTCGACCTCGCCGGCGAGGTCGCTGGGCAGCCCGCCGAGGGCTACGATCGCCAGCCGCCTCCCCTCCAGCCGGTCCCGGGTCAGCACCGGGTAGACGCGTTCGCCGAACTCGTCGGCGCGGCTCAGCTCGTCGCTCAGCTCGTCGGCCCGCGAGCGCGCGTCCTGGAGGTTGCCGACCAGGCTCTGCTCGAGGTTGCGGCGGGTGTCGGTGAGGGCGTCGCCGCCGAACTCGGCGCCGACCAGGATGCCGACCGCGAGCGCGAGGAAGACGGCGATCAGCGAAGCGGCGTGATAGCGGGCGGAGTACCCCATCGGGAGGCGAAGCCTATGGCCAGACGGCCTAGATGCCGAGCCAGATCCGGAACTTCAGCCAGACCAGTTCCCAGACGTCGTTGAGGGCGGGCGAGGTGATGACGAGGATCGTCAGCAGGATCAGGAAGGCGACCGCGAAGAAAGCCAGCGGCGCCAGGGTCGAGCTCGGGTTGTAGAGCCGGCTCACCCCCTTCGCGTCGACCAGCCGCTCGCCGATCCGCAGCCGGGTGAGGAAGGTCGAGGACATACCGCCGCGCTTGCGGTCGAGGAACTCGACGAGGTTGAAGTGGGCGCCGACGCTGACGATCAGCGCCGCCCCCTTCTCGTGCGCCATCAGCATCGCCACGTCCTCGCTGGTGCCGGCGGCGGGGACGACCTGATGCGCCAGTCCCGCCTCCTGCAGGCGCTCCCGCCCCGGCGCCCGCCCGTCGGGGTAGGCGTGGACGATCAGCTCGGCGCCGCAGCGCAGCGCCGCGTCGCCGGCCGAGTCCATGTCGCCGAGGATCACGTCGGGCCTCAGCCCCGCTTCCAGCACCCCGTCGGCGCCGCCGTCGACGGCGACGATCAGCGGCCGCACGTCGCGGATGTAGGCGCGCAGCGCTTTCAGGTCGCGGCGGTGGCGGTCGCCGCGGACGACGATGAGCACGTGGCGGTCGCGGAAGCTGGCCTCGGTCGGCGGGAAGGCGATGTTCCCGGTCAAAAGGTCGGTCTCTTCGCGCACGTGGGCGACGGTGTTCTCGGCGAATTCCCCCAGCGCCTCGTCGATCCGCGCCCGGTGCTCCTGCATCTCGCGTTCGAGCTCGGCGACGCGGAGGACGCGACCGCGAACGATCTCCTCCTCGCCGCGGTAGACCGCCTCACCGGCGATCCGCACCCGGTCGCCGTCTTTGAGCTTCTCGAAGAGGCCGGCGCCGGGGGCGTCGATCAGGCGGACGCCGGCGCGGGCCAGCATCAGCGGCCCGGCGTTCGGATAGCGGCCCTGGGAGGAGGGCGCGGCGTTGAGGACCGCCGCCACCCCGGCCTCGATCAGCTCCTCGGCGGCGATGCGGTCGATGTCGACGTGGTCGATGACGGCGATCTCGCCCGGCCGCAGGCGCTTGACCAGGTGCTTGGTCCGCCCTCCCAAACGCGCGGTTCCCTCGATCGGCGCATCCGCCCTGGCGCCATTCCGGCGCCCCAAGAGGGCGGGAAGGCGACGACGGCTGGCGGTGGCCACCCGCTGAGATTAGGTCAATCGCGGGGATGGGGGCAAGGCTCAGGCGGCTTTTAGGAGTTCGCGGGCGTGCTCGGTGGCAGCCTCATTGCCACCGAGCATGCGGCGGATCTCCTCCACCACGGCCTCGCCGTCGAGCCGCTCGACCGTGGCCAGTGCCTGCTCTCCGGCGACGTCCTTTTCGAGCCGGAAGTGGGTGTCGGCGAGGGAGGCGACCTGCGGCAGGTGGGTGATGCAGATCACCTGCCGGCCCTGACCCAGCGCCCGCAGCCGCTCGCCGACGACGCGGGCGGTGTTGCCGCCGATGCCGGCGTCGATCTCGTCGAAGACCATCGTCCCGGCGCTGGCGGCCCGGCCGAGCCCGCTCAGCGCCAGCATCACCCGCGAGAGCTCGCCGCCGGAGGCGGCGTCCCGCAGCGGCGCCGGCTCGATCCCGGGATTGGGGGCGACCCGCAGCTCGACCGTCTCCCGGCCGGAGGCGCCGTAGCCGTCGGGG
>DATHFL010000313.1:0-7214 GCA_035318125.1 Solirubrobacterales bacterium
CGAAGATGGACGGGGCGATCGTGCTCAACGGCGAGGCGACGAAGATCGCCTGGGCCAACGTCCAGCTGATGCCGGACCCGACGATTCTCAGCTCGGAGACCGGCACCCGCCACCGCACCGCCGAGCGCGTCTCCAAACAGACGACGGCGCTGGTGGTTGCGGTCTCCCAGCGCCGCGACGTCGTCTCGCTCTACGTCGAGGGCACCAAGTACATCCTCCAGGACATCCCGGCCGTGCTTGCGAAGGCCAACCAGGGCCTCGCCACGCTCGAGAAGTACCGCCAGCGCCTCGACCAGGTCTCGGCGCGGCTGACCCAGCTCGAGTTCGACGGCGGCGTCGTCCTCCACGACGCGCTCTCGGTCCTGCAGCGGGCCGAGCTGGTGACGCGGATGGCGGTCGAGGTCGAGCGCTACATCGTCGAGCTCGGCACCGAGGGCCGGCTGATCGAGATGCAGCTGGAGGAGACGATGGTCGGCGTCGCCGCCGACAAGACCGCGCTGATCCGGGACTACTCGGTCGAAGACTCCGAGGGGAACCTGACCGCGGTGCTGCAGGCGCTGGGCCGGATGCCCCACCAGGACGTGCTCGACTTCGGTCGCCTCGCCGAGCTGCTCGGCTACGACCGCAAGGTCAACACCCTGGACTTCCCGGTCGCGCCGCGCGGATACCGGGTGTTGGGCCGGGTCCCGCGCATCCCCAAGCTTGTCGTCCAGAAGATCACCCAGGAGCTGGGCGGGTTGGACGAGGTCCTGGCGGCCTCGGACACCGACCTCGCCGCCGTCGACGGAGTCGGTGCCACCCGCGCCAAGGACATCCGCGAGGGCCTGCGCCGGCTCCAGGAGGTCGATTTGGTCGACCGGTACTTGCAGAGCTGACGGCAGCCGCCGTCGAACAACGAAAGGAGTCACCGATTTCCGAGCTAGACGAGGCCACCATGGAAACCGTCTTCGAGGAGGACGTGGAATACGTCTGCGACTTCGAGGAGGGCGACAAGGTCGTCTACCCGCATCACGGCGCGGGACTGGTGATGGCAAAAGAGACGCGCGAGTTGATGGGGGAGGAGCGTGAATACCTGACGATCAAGATCCTCCACAACGAGCTGACGGTGATGGTCCCCTGCGAAAACGCCGGCAAGGCGGGCTTGCGGCGGGTTATCGACGAGGAGGAAATCAAAAAAGTTACAAACGTCCTCACCGACGACGTCTCGGAGATGCCGAAGAACTGGAACCGGCGCTTCAAGTACAACCGCGAGAAGATCAAGACCGGCGACGTCTTCGAGCTGGCCGAGGTAGTCCGCAATCTCGCCATCCGCGAGATGGAAAAGGGCCTCTCCACTGGGGAGAAGCAGATGTACACCCGGGCGAAGAAGATCCTCGCCTCGGAGTTCATGTACGCGCTCGACAAGGACGAGGAGGGCGCGGAGGAGTACCTCGACGGGCTGCTGGAGGAGCGTTTCGCCGCCACGGCCTGAGCGCCCCCTTGGGGCAGCCGCAGTAACCGCAGTCATCGCGGCCGCCGGCTCCGGAGAGCGACTCGGAGCCGGCGGCCCGAAGGCTTTCGTGCCCCTGGCGGGGAGGCCGATGGTCGAGTGGTCGGTCGAGGCCTTCCGGGGCTGCGAGAGCGTGCGCTCGATCGTCGTCGCGGCACCGGCCGGCCACGTCGGCGACCTCGCCGGCCACGACCTCGCCGTCGTCCCCGGCGGCGCGACCCGGGCGCAGTCGGTCGCCAACGCTCTCGAGGCGGTCGGGACCGGCTACGTCGCGGTCCACGACGCCGCCCGGCCGTTGCTGACGCCGGAGCTGGTCGAGGCCCTGGTCGCCGACCTCGACGAGCACCCCGAGGCGGCTGGCACGATCGCCGCCGCCCCCGTCACCGACACGATCAAGCGAGCGGTCAAGAATTCCAGTGGGCAGTTGAGCACCAATACGGTGCCGAATCGACCGCTCGCTATCGAGCGGACCGAGGATCGCGCCGAGTTTTGGGCCGCGCAGACGCCGCAGGTGTTCCGGACCGATGCCTTGCGCGAAGCCCTGGCGGCCGCCGAGCGGCCGGAGGAGGCGACGGACGAGGCGATGCTCGTCGAGTGGAACGGCGGGACCGTCCTCATCCATCCCGTCGCCGGGCCGAACCTGAAGGTGACGACGCCGCTCGACCTCCGGGTCGCCGAGCTCTTGCTTCAGTCCCGCATCAGCGCGTAGACGAGGGTCGCCGCGAAGCAGAGCTGGCCGATCCCCAGCGCCGTCCCCAGGTTCTTCGCCCCGACCAGCAGAGCGAGCGCCGTGCCGGCGGCGAAGGCGACCGAGAAGAGCAGGAGCTGCGGGAGCTGGCGGCCCATCGGCGGAGAAGTCTAGGCCGGTAGGCTCGACTCGATGCTGACCGACTACCACCTGCACCTGCGCCCCGACGACGAGGGGACCACGTTCGAGCGCTACTTCACGGCCGAGAACGTCGAGCGCTACCTGGCCGCCGCCGCGGCGGCGGGGATCGAGGAGCTCGGCGTCTCCGAGCACGTCTACCGCTTCCGCGCCGCCCTCGACCTCTGGCGGCATCCGCTCTGGGTCGAGAACGCCGTCGACGACCTCGACGCCTATTGCGAGTTCGTCCGCGGCACGCCGCTGCGGCTGGGGATCGAGTGCGACTACATCCCCGGCGCCGAGGAGCGGACCGCGGCGCTGCTGGAGGCGCGCGACTTCGACTACGTCGTCGGCTCGGTCCACTTCGTCGGCGAGGGCGACGCCGCCGTCGACCACGACGGCTACGACGTCTGGGAGGGCGACGCCGACGCCGACGAGATCTGGCGCCGCTACTTCGAGCAGCTCGCCGCCTGCGCCCGCTCCGGCCTCTTCGACGTCCTCGCCCACCCGGACCTGGTCAAGGTCTGGGGCCGCTCGCGGCCACTGCCCGAGCGCGACCTGCGCCACTTCTACGAGCCGGCGGTGGAGGCGATCGCCGCCAGCGGGATCGCGGTCGAGGTCTCGACCGCCGGCCTGCGCAAGCCGGTCGGCGAGCTCTACCCGGCCCGCCAGTTCGCCGAGCTGTGCGTCGAAGCGGGGGCCGCCTTCGCCCTCTCCTCCGACGCGCACCTGCCCGAGCAGGTCGGCTTCGAATACGACCGCGCGGTCAAGTTCCTCGACGCGCTCGGAGTGGGGGAGATATGCGTCTTCGAGCAGCGCCAGCGCAGCCTCGCGCCGCTGGGCAGCCGGGTCTCCTGACGATGGTCGGGCTCGGCTACGACAGCCACCGCTTCGCCCCCGGCCGCCGCCTCGTCCTCGGCGGGGTCGAGATCGAGCACGAGCAGGGGCTGGAGGGACACTCCGACGCCGACGTCCTCACCCACGCGGTGATCGACGCCCTGCTCGGCGCCACCGGCGGCGGCGACATCGGCTCGATGTTCCCCGACGACGATCCCGCCTGGAAGGACGCCGATTCGATCGACCTCCTGCGCACCGTGGTCGGCACGATTGCCGGCCCGATCGTCAACATCGACGCCACCCTCGTCTGCGAGCAGCCGCGCCTCGCCCCCTACCGGGCGGAGATGGAGCGGACACTCGCCGAGGCAACCTCGGCCCGCGTCAGCGTCAAGGCGACCAGCAACGAGGGCATGGGATTCGTCGGTCGCGGCGAGGGCATCGCCTGCATCGCGGTCGCGAGCGTCGAGAGCGAATAGTCTTCCCGCTGGTAATGGCGGACTCGCATCTCAGCCCGGCCGGCCTGCGGGCCTCGATCTCCGACTCGATCTTCGAGGCGAAGGTGCTGCGCGAAGCCGGGATCCTGACGCCGATGCGCCCCGACAAGCTGGCCAGAATCGGCAGCACCTTCATCCGCTGGGGCGCCTCGCCGGCGACCGGCGTGACCACGGCGGCGATCCACCACCCGCACGAGCTGGCGATCGTCGACGAACGCGGCGCCCTCAGCTGGGAGCGGCTGCACCGCCGCTCCAACGCGCTCGCCCACTCGCTGGCGGAGATGGGGATCGGCTACGGCGACGGCGTCGGGGTGATGTGC
Organism: Solirubrobacterales bacterium; assembly: GCA_035318125.1. Classification (GTDB taxonomy): domain Bacteria; phylum Actinomycetota; class Thermoleophilia; order Solirubrobacterales; family 70-9; genus VAYN01. Next base: position 4,006 of record DATHFL010000313.1, read on the forward strand.
CGCAACCACCGCGGCTTCATCGAGACGACGCTGGCCGCGGCCAAGCTCGGCGCCAGCGCGCTGTACCTGAACACGATGTTCGCCGGTCCGCAGCTGGTCGAGGTGACCAAGCGCGAGGGGCCGAAGGCGCTGGTCTACGACGAGGAGTTCTCCGACCTCCTTGCCGGGGTCGACGACTCGGTCCAGCGGATCGTCGGCTGGTGCGACGGCGAGGTCGCCGGGACGACGCTGGAGAGCCTGATGGAGGGCGGCGACGAGTCCAACCTGAAGCCGCCGCCCGACAAACCGCGCTTCGTCATCCTCACCTCCGGCACCACCGGCACCCCCAAGGGCGCCCAGCGCTCCAGCCCCGACGGGCTCTTCGCCCTCGCCTCGCTGATCGACAGGATCCCCTTCCGCCGCGGGATGACGATGATGATCGCGGCGCCGCTCTTCCACTCCTGGGGCTTTTTCCACTTCGTGATGAGCCTGCCGACCGCCTCGACGATGGTGCTGCGGCGGCGCTTCGACCCGGAGGAGACGCTGAGGGCGGCCGAAGAGAGCCGCGCCGACGTCCTCGCCGCGGTGCCGGTGATGGTCCAGCGCATCCTCACCCTGCCCGACGAGGTGCTCGACCGCTACAGCCTGCCCTCGCTGAAGATCACCTCGCTCTCGGGCTCGGCGCTGCCGGGGGAGCTGGCGATCGAGTGGATGGACCGCTTCGGCGACAACGTCTACAACCTCTACGGCTCGACCGAGGTCGCCTACGCGACCGTCGCCACGCCGGAGGACCTGCGGGCGGCGCCGGGGACCGCCGGCAAGCCGCCGCGCGGGACCAAGATCTGCCTCTACGACGAGCACGGCAAGGAGGTCCCGCAGGGCGAGGTCGGGCGGATCTTCGTCGGCAACGAAATGGCCTTCGAGGGCTACACCGGCGGCGGCGGCAAGGAGATCATCGACGGCCTCTACTCCAGCGGCGACGTCGGCCACATCGACGCCGACGGGCGCCTCTTTATCGACGGCCGCGACGACGAGATGATCGTCTCCGGCGGCGAGAACGTCTTCCCGCGCGAGGTCGAGGACCTGCTCGCCGACCACGAGGCGGTCGAGGAGGTGGCGGTGATCGGGGTCGAGGACGACGAGTTCGGTCAGCGGCTGAAGGCCTTCGTCGTCGTGCGGAGCGGGCTCGAGGTCAGCGCCGTCGACCTGACCGCGCACGTGAAGGCCAACCTCGCCGGCTACAAGGCGCCGCGCGAGGTCGAGTTCCTCGACGAGCTGCCGCGGAATGCCACCGGCAAGGTGCTTAAGAGGGATCTGCACACTCGCCATCAAGAGACTTCCGCGTAGGGGAGCCGGGGGGAGTGCCTCCCCGGACAACAGCGGGGAGGGTCCGGGGAGGCACTCCCCCCGGCTCCAACTCGGGCCTTCGCAAATTGCGGGCTCTTCGGTTGGGAGTGGGGGGCTTTGCTTCCGGTGCTCATAGTAGGTTGCTCGGGAATGGGCGAGCCTGCCAGGCAGCTGCAACAGGTCGGTGAGGCGACGCGTGCTATGCGCGGCGTGGCCGACCAGGCGCTTGAGTGGGTCCGGGTCAGCGAGGAGCGGGTGGCGGCGGCCGAAGAGCGCGCCGACGCGGTCCGCGACCAGGTGAAGGAGCGGGCGATGCTGACGCTGCGCAAGGTCTCGGCCGAGGCGCGCGAGCGGATCGCCGCCGAGCGCAAGACCCGCACCGAGGCGGAGTCGCGCGCGGTCGCCGCGGAGGCGGCCCGCGACCGGGCCGAGAAGGCCTTCGAGGAGCTGCAGCAGCGCGCCCAGGCCGAGCGCGAGGAGATCGTCGCCAGCACCTCGCAGGCGCGCGAGGCGGCCGAGCGGGCATCCGCCGAGGCGAAGGCCGAGGCCGAGAATGCGGTCGAGACCGCCCGCAAGGAGGCCGAGGAAGAATTCGCGGGCAAGCTGGAGGAGGCGCGCCGGCAGATCCAGGCCGAGGCCGACAAACGGATCGCCGCCGTCGAGCAGCGGGCCGCCGAAGCCGAGGCCGCCGCCGCCGAGTCCCACGAGGCCGCGGTGCGGCTGGAGACCGAGATCGAGCGGCGGGTGATGGAGGGGACCGCTGACGTCCGCCGCGAGGCCGAGGAGAGCGTCCGCCAGCTGCTGGAGAAGGTCGAGCGCGAGGCCGAGGAGGCCGCCCGCCGCCGCGCCGAGGAGCAGCTGCGGATCGAGTCCGACCGCATCCGCGTCCAGGCCCAGCGCCGCGAGGAGCGCGTCCGCGAGGCGACCGAGGACGAGATCAAGGCCAGCGTCAGCAAGGCGCGCCGCCAGATCGAGGCCGTCGCCGACGAGACCGCCCCGGCCTGGATGCGCAGCGAGTCGAAGGCCTCAACGGCCGGCTACCGCACCTTTTAGTCAGCATTGATCTAACCTCGCCCCCGCGATGCGCGAGGTGCGAATCAGGGACACGCTGAGCGGCGAGTTGCGCCAGCTCGATGCCGGCTCCGAGGTGGGCATCTACGCCTGCGGGCCGACGGTCTACAGCCGCATCCACATCGGCAACGCGCGGCCGTTCGCGGTCTTCTCGCTGTTCGCGCGGTTCCTGCGCTCGGAGGGCTACCGGCCGAAGCTGGTCGTCAACGTCACCGACATCAACGACAAGATCTACGTCGCCGCGCGCGAGGCGGGCAAACCCTCGGCCGAGTTCGCGGCGGAGATGACCCGCGCCTACTTTGAGGACACCGATCGGCTCGGGCTGGGGCGGCCGGACTCCGAGCCGCTGGCGAGCGAGACCGTCGAGGGGATCGTCTCGCTGATCGCCGAGCTGGTCGATTCCGGCCACGCGTATGAGTCCGGCGGCGACGTCTACTTCCGGGTCCGCAGCTTCGGCGCCTACGGCAAGCTCTCCAACCGCCGCCCCGAGGACATGGACCAGGGCGAGGACGCCGGCTCGGCCTCGCTGAAGGAGGACCGGCTCGACTTCGCCCTCTGGAAGGCGCACAAGCCCGACGAGGACACCAGTTGGGACTCCCCCTGGGGCCTCGGCCGCCCCGCCTGGCACATCGAGTGCTCGGTGATGGCCGAGCAGGAGCTGGGCGCGACCTTCGCGATCCACGGCGGCGGCTCCGACCTCGTCTTTCCCCACCACGAGAACGAGATCGCGCAGTCGGAGGCCGCCGGCCGGCCCTTCGCCCAGATCTGGATGCACAACGGGATGATCGAGACGGCCGCGGAGAAGATGTCGA
>DATHFL010000314.1:0-6156 GCA_035318125.1 Solirubrobacterales bacterium
CCTACCCGCATGGATCTGGCTGCGAGGCCAGGATCAGCGCCCTTATCATCGCCCACCATGACGACCGTCGGACCGCTTCCCTCAGACATCCAGCCCGTCGAGCACGAGACCCGGGACCGGATCATCACCGGCCTCGTCACCCTCGTCCCCTTCATCGCGATCGGCTTCGCCGGCTGGCAGGTGTGGGGGAGCGCCCTGCACTGGAGCGACGTCTTCCTCTTCGTCGGCATGTACCTCTTCACCGGCCTCGGGATCACGGTCGGCTTCCACCGCCACCTCACCCACCGCTCCTTCAAGACCTACCCGTGGCTGCGCGGGACGCTGGGGATCCTCGGCTCGGCCGCGATCGAGGGGCCGGTGATCTCCTGGGTCGCCGACCACCGCAAGCACCACGCCTTCTCCGACGAAGAGGGCGACCCCCACAGCCCCCACGTCGACCACGGCGGCGGCTGGAAGGGAGCGATGCGGGGCCTCTTCCACGCCCACATGGGCTGGCTCTTCATCCACACCCAGCGCGGCAACAAGGAACGCTTCGCGCCGGACCTGATCGAGGACCCGGTGATCAGCTGGGTCGACCGCACCTTCCTCTACTGGGCGATTCTCGGTCTGCTGACCCCCTTCGCCCTCGGCTGGATCATCGGCGGCACCCTCTTCGCCGGGGTGACCGGCCTGCTCTGGGGCGGCCTGGTGCGGGTCTTCGTCCTCCACCACTTCACCTACAGCATCAACTCGCTCTGCCACACCTTCGGCCGCCGCGAATTCGATACCGCCGACCACTCGCGCAACCTGGCGCTGATCGCGATCCCGACCCTCGGCGAGGCCTTCCACAACAGCCACCACGCCTTCCCGACCTCCGCCACCCACGGTCTGCGCTGGTGGCAGGTCGACATCTCGGCCCTGGTCATCGACGGCCTCGAGAAGGTTGGCTTAGCTTGGGACGTCGTTCGGGTGAGTCCCGAACGGATGGCCTCTAAGGCCGCCTAGGGCGCTTCGTCGGCTTCGTACCAGTCAATCCAGCCGTCACAGGCCTGCGAGAGCGGGACGGTGCGGTGCGGTTCGACCGGGACGGCGACCAGCTCACCGAGGTACGCCTTGCCGTCGTAGCCCGATAGGTCCTGCAACCAGCTCGCGTCCTCGGTGCTGACGGTGAAGCGGGTGGCGCCGCCCTCGCTCTCGTAGCGGCCGGCGGGCCAGAACTGGCCGCTGTTGCCGAGGCTGATCGTGTTCGGGCGCTGGCCGTCGAGCGCCGCCGCCAGCGGTTCGCTGAACCCCGGCGCCGAGAGGGTTAGGTCGAAGGGGGAGAAGTACTGCAGCGAGAGGTTCCAGGCGCCGGCCGGCAGGTGCAGCGTCTGCGAGGCCTCGGCGCCGGTGCCGAGGACGCTGCCCTCGGTCCAGTCGCCTTTCTGGCCGATCACCGCGTCGGGGAAGAGCGAGGCGCGCCCCGGGTTGCCGAGGAGGATGCGGACCTCCGGCGCCGCGCAGCCGGCGAACGCCCCGGCCTCGGTCCCCTCGAGCAGGACGTGGCGCTGCTCCGGCGTCTCCCCGATCCGCTTCCAGAGCACGAAGGACGGCGTCGTGGCGACGCGCTTGAAGTTCGGCGGCGCCTGGCTGTTCCAGGCGGCGCGGCCGGTGATCACGTAGGGGAACTGGTCGAGGGTGCCGCGGGAGAAGGAGTCGAAGTCGATCGGGCTGTAGGCGTCGCCGGTGTCGAACGGCTTCTCCGGGTTGGGGGAAACGGCTTCATCGGGGAACTCGACCAGCGGCACGTGGGTGTCGGCGCCGAGCAGCTCGTAGGCGGCGTAGCGGTCCTGCCCCGCGTAGAGCACCGGCTGCCCGTGGACGATCGGCAGAAACTCCCGCAGCTCGGCCCCGTGCCCCGCCGGCCCCACCGGCGCATCCCGCAAGGCAAGGAAGCTGGAGTAAGCAGCGCCCCCCACGAAAGCCACCCCCAGCACCGCCCACCCCACAGCCCACGGGCCGAAACGACGCGTCCTCGCCGCCGACGGGACGATATGTCTCTCCCCGTCGGACATTTCGTCCCGTCGGCGGGGGGGGGTGGACGTTGCGGCCCGTCGTCCGGGGAATTCCGTGAGTAGCGGGCGGATGGCTACGAGCATCGCCAGGGGGGCGACGATCATCAGCGCCTTGGCCTGCGAGTAGTCGCCGCTGGAGGGCAGCGAGACGAGGTAGAGGAGGGCGCCGGCGCCGAGGGCGATCGGGATCGTCGCTTCGCGGCGGCTCACCCACCAGGCGACCCCGGCCAGCAGGGCGGCGATCCCGATCGCCGCCGCCAGCCCCGGCAGCTGCGCCCCGCCGGCGGCGTCGAGGCGGTAGTTGCCCGCCGGCCAGACGCCGAGCGCCTCGATCGGCGAGACCGGGCCGTAGGTGTTGCTGCCCGCGACTTTGTTGAAGGTGCTGGCGAAGCCGAAGGGGCCGACGATCGTCACCAGCACCGCGATCCCGGCGAGGGCGGCCAGCGTCAGCAGGGTCAGCGGCCGCAGCAGGAAGCGCAGCAGCGCCCGCGGGCGCAGCGCCGCGCGCACCGCCGGCAGGGTGAGGCTCCAGAGGGCGAGGATCGCCACCGGCCAGGCAATGCCCGCGAAGCTGTAGGAGAAGAAGATTCCGCCGAATAGCGCCAGAGGTGGGAGCCCTGCCAGCCAGGTTCCCTCCCCAGACACCGCTCGCCGTGCTCGCGGTTGAGTGTCTGGGGAGGGAACCCGGCTGGCAGGGCTGCTCGACCCGTTCCTTCGCGCGGCATCGAGGGTGGTGAGCCAGATGGCAAAGGCGAGGACGAGAAGCGCCTGCGAGGTCTCCTTGAAGGCGGCTTGGGCGTAGTAGGAGGCGGCTAGGTAGGGGAGGGCGACCATCGCGGCGGCGATCGTGCGTCGGCCGGGCGTCATCCCCCGCAGCGCTCCCAGCGCGGTCAGGCCGGTCAGCACGCCGATCGCGACGATCTCGCCGAGGAAAGCCTGTCCCAGGCCGATCCCCGGCACCACGGCCGTCGCCACCGCCAGCCCGTGCGGCCCCAGCGGGTAGCCGGGGTCGGGCGCCGGGCCGAAGCCGCTGCGCAGCCACTCCGCCCAGGCGAGGTGGAGGCCGAGGTCGTTGTTGAACCCGACCCCGAGGAACCCCCAGCGGCCGCTGACCGCGAACGGGATCGCCATCACGATCACGAGCGCCGCCGCGACCGGCAGCCCCTCCCGCCAGGCCCCCGGCATCTGCCCGGCGTTCGTCCTTTTTAGCCCTCTGGTTGAAAAAGGACGAACGCCGCCTCGCCAGAGGACCAGCGCCGCGGCGACGATCAGCGCCGCCAGCATCAAGGTCGAGGAGGTGCCGTGGCCTGGCGCCCGCGCCACCACCCCGGTCGCCGTCAGCACCGCGCCGAAGCCGACCGCCGGCTCCAGCCACGACCACTCGCGCCGTCCCGCCAGCGAGAACACGGCCCGGCCGACCAGCAGCGAGACGGCGCAGATCAGCGCCGCCGAGGCGTAGGTCCCGATCATCAGGCGCTGGAACTTATGGCAGCGGGCGGATTCAGTACTTCTCGGCGGCCCGTTCGAGCGTCTCGCGCAGGTTCTCGCCCCGCAGCGGGCGCTCGTGCCCGGGCGCCACGACCCGCGGTTCCAGCGCCGCCAAGCGCCGCACCGACTCCTTCGCCCTGGCGTGGTCCCAGGCCCAGGCCGGGTGGGGGACGCTCGCCTCGCCATCCGGCAGCGGTTTCAGCCGCGCCGAGTCGACCAGGTAGACGACGTCTGAGACCAGCGCCACCCGGTCGCTCTCCCGCCAGAGCCCGATCAGCCCCGGCGCGTGGCCGGGGAAGTGCAGGACCTTGAAGCCGGCGACCTCGTCGCCTTCGATCACCGTGTCGGCGATCCGCACCGCGCCGCCGTCCCAGCGCCGCAGCAGGAACGGGTAGAGCCAGCGCACCCAGGCCACCGGCAGCTGCGAGAGGTCGAAGTAGGGGGCGATCGCGGCGTCGCTTTCGGCGTCGGCCTTTTCGTCGGGATGGCAGAGGACCGGGACGTCCATGTAGGGGGCGGTGCCGCGGTGGTCGGCGTGGGCGTGCCCGAGCACCACCCGCTTCAGCCCCCCGAGCTCCGCCGCCGCGGCCCGCGCCTTCTTCCGCATCGACTTCGTCCCGGCGTCGAACTGGACCACCCCGTCGCCGTCCTCGATGAAGTAGACGTTCATCGCCCCGCGGAAGTCCCCGCGCAGCAGCCACACCCCGTCCGCGACTTTCTCCAAGGCCATCGCGCCCACCTTAACGCCGCGCCCGACCGCCGATCCTGTCTAGGGTCTCCGGCGTGCCCTGGATCTGGAAAGCCGGGATGGTGGTCCTGGTCGTCTGCCTCGCCGCCTCGATGGTGATCGGGATCGTCCGCCTGGTCGAAACGCCGAACGAAATCCTCGGCGACGGCTTCCGCGGCCTGCCGGCGAAGCAACGGTAGGAAGCAGCGTTAGTATCGAGGCCGTTCAGGCGACCGAAGGAGGCGGCGTGTTCACTCGCATCGTGGTTGGGACCGATGGCTCTGAAACTGCTGCCGAGGCGGTGCGCCAGGCGATCGACCTGGCCAAGCTCTCCGGCGCCCAGCTCAGCATCGTCAGCGCCTACGCCCCCGTCTCCGGCCGCCGCGTGCAGGGGGAGCAGAGCGAAGCCCCCGCCGACGTCCAGTACGAGATCGGCCCGCGCGAGGACGTCAATCTGGTCCTCGACGCAGCCGCCGCCGAGGCGAAGAAGGAGGGGATCGACGTCCAGACCCACCCGGTCGAGGGCGACCCCGCCGACGCGATCCTCAACGTCGCCGAAGAGACCAAGGCCGACCTGATCGTGGTCGGTAACAAAGGGATGACCGGCGCCCGCCGCTACCTGCTCGGCAGCGTCCCCAACAACGTCTCCCACCACGCTCCTTGCTCGGTGATCATCGTCCGGACTACCTGACGCCGTCTGGCCGTCGCATCTCTGCGTCCTCGGTCGCTCGTGTGCGGAGCACACGTCGCTCCCTGCGTCCTTGATCTGCTCGGCCAGCCGACGTCAGCCGGTGATGGAACGGGGAAGCGGTTCGGTCGCCTTCCCCACGTCGAGCAGGCCGGCGCCCTGTTCGATCGCCGGCAGGCCGAGGTCGCGGGCGGTCTGGCGCAGGCGCCTGGCGACGGCGTCGACGCGGGCGCGCGGCTCCAGCTTCGGCTTCAGCGCCGCGCTTGCCAGCACCATCGCGGCGGCACCGGAGACGTGGGCGGCGGCCATCGAGGTGCCGACATAGACGGAGGGGATCGCGAAGTGGCGGGTGCTGCCGGGACGCAGGGTGACCTGGTAGATCGGCCGCGCGGCGACCGAGGGGCAGCCGGCTTTCGGGGTCCCGCCGCCCGGGGCGACGAGGTCGATCTCGGTGCCGGCGAGCGAGTAGTCGCCGAGGCAGGCGCCCTCGGTGGTGCCGCCGACGGCGATCGCGTGGGGAGCGGTGGCCGGCTCGGAGACGCAGCCCTCGGAGCCGAGGTTGCCGGCGGAGGCGACCGCGACCACGCCGCGTTCGTAGGCTTCCTGCAGCGCTTCCTCCACCATCGGCACCTGCTTGCGGCAGCCGAAGTTGAAGCTCATGTTGATCACCTGGGCGCCGTGGGCGACCGCGAAGCGGATCCCCCTGACGATGTCGAGCGCGTCGCCGCGGCCGTTGCGGTCCAGCACCCGGACCGGCATCAGCTTCGCCCCGTAGGCGAGCCCGGTGAGGGCGAGGCCGTTGTCGGTCTTCTCGGCGATCGTGCCGGCGACGTGGGTCCCGTGCCCGTTCTGGTCGAGCGGGAGGCGGTCGCGGCTGACGAAGTCGTAGCCGGGGACGAACTGGCCGGCGGCGAAGTCGGGGCTGCGGCGGAATTTGCTCCCCCAGGGCCGGTAGGCGATTCCGGTGTCGAGCACCGCGACGACGACCCCCGCGGCGCCCGGGCGGCCCGCCTGGATCAGGTTCCGCCAGGCGTCGACGGCGTCGATCCCGCCCGGCGAGATCGGCAGCGCGCCGTCGCCGCCTTCCGGGGCGAGGAAGTTCCACTGCTTGAAGGCCCAGTCGCCGAGTTCGGCGCTGGTCGCGCCCGAGGCCGAGACCAGCGAGCCGGGGTCGTTGGGATCGAAGGGCGTCCCGCGCACCGCGGTGGCGGTGGCGATGT
>DATHFL010000315.1:0-8603 GCA_035318125.1 Solirubrobacterales bacterium
GAGCCACACCTCCTGCGGAACTGAGATAGTCGAGACCCACCCAGCGGTCAACCCCCCACGGAGGCAGAACTAGATGGCTGAGAAAAAAGCGAAAGCCGGCGCGAAAGCGAAAGCGAAAAAAGCCAAAGCCGGTTCTAAATCGAAAGCGAAAGCCAAAGCCAAAAAACCGGCGAAAAAAGCCGCGTCGAAAAAATCGGCCGCTAAAAAATCGACGGCGAAAAAAGGCGGCGCCAAAAAAGCCAAAAAATCAGCCTCGAAAAAAGGTGGCCGCAAAGCCTCCAGCAAACCGACCAGCGGGCTCGACAAGAGCGTCGCCCAGTTCCGTGAGAGCCTCGAGCAGAGCGTCACGCTGAGTCGCGACCGCATCCAGGACGTCGTCGACGACGCGGTGAAACGGGGCCGGATGACCCGCAGCGACGCCGAGAAACTGCTCAAAGAACTGGTCCAAAAAGGCCGCAAACAGCGCGACTCGCTGATCAAGGAACTGGAGCGGCTGGTCAAACAGGCGCGCAAAGCGCTGCCGTAGGTGGCGACGGCCGGACCGCGACGCGGTGAGTTGCTCGAGCTCGATGTCGACTCCCTCGCCTTCGGCGGGCGGGGGGTCGCTCGGGCCGAGGGCTTCGTCGTCTTCGTCGCCGGGGCGCTGCCCGGCGACCGCGTCCGCGCCGAAGTAACCAAGAACAAGAAGCGCTTCGCCGAAGCGCGGGCGGTCGAGGTCGTCCGCGCTGCGGCCGACCGCCTCCCCGACCGCTGCGTCCACGGCGGCGAGCCCTGCCCCGGGGCGCCGTGGCAGGGGCTCCCCTACGAGCAGCAGCTCCACCACAAGCAGGAGCAGGTCGCCGAGGCGCTGAACCGGATCGGCGGCCTCGCCGGCTACGAGCTGGAGGAGATCGTGCCGGCGGTCGAGCAGTGGCGCTACCGCAACAAGCTCGAGTACTCCTTCGGCGAAGAGGCCGACGAGCTGACGCTCGGCTTCCACGCCCGCGGCCGCTGGGACCTGATCGTCGACGTCGAGGACTGCCACCTCGCCTCGGAGGCCGGCAACGCCGCCCGCAACGAGGTGCGCGAGTGGGCGCGCTCCGAGGCGGTGCCCGCCTACGACGCCCGCGCCCGCCGCGGCGTCCTCCGCAACCTCGCCGTCCGCGAGGGGCGCCGCACCGGCCAGGTCCAGACCCGCCTGGTGACGACCGAGGCGCGCTTCCCGCGCCCGCCGGTCGACCTCCACACGATCGTCGAGGGCGACGCCGGCAGCACCGACGGCCCGACCGGCGTGCTCGGCGAGGAGCGGCTGCGCGAGGAGCTCTGCGGCCTCGAGCTGGAGATGTCCCACGGCGCCTTCTTCCAGACCAACACCGAGATGGCCGAGCGCCTCTACGCGGTCGCCGCCGAGTTCGCCGGCCTCGGCGGCAGCGAGCGGGTCTTCGACCTCTTCTGCGGAATCGGCACGATCGGGCTGACGATGGCGGGGCGGGCGGGCGAGGTCTGGGGGCTGGAGATCGTCCCCGAGGCGATCGCCGACGCCGAGCGCAACGCGAAGGCGAACGGGATCGGGAATGCCCGCTTCGTCGCCGCCAATGCCCGCACCGGGGTGCGACCGCTGCTGGAGCAGGCCGGCAAGCCCGACGTCGTCGTCGTCGACCCGCCGCGGGCGGGGCTCTCGCAGAAAATCGTCCGCCGGGTGATCGAGTGCGAGGCGCAGCGGATCGTCTACGTCTCCTGCAACCCGACCACGCTCGCCCCCAACGCCGCCCAGCTGGGAGAGGCCGGTTATAGGCTGCGGCGGGTGAGGCCGGTCGACATGTTCCCCCAGACCCCGCACATCGAGTGCGTCGCGCTTTTCGAACGCGAGGCCGGACGCATAGCCGCCCCCGGAGGCGATAGCGGAGGAGGCGGCGACTGATGAGCCGGGCGTTCGGAGTCGCGGCGGGGCTGGACCCGGAGGTGGCGCGGCCGCTCGCTGCTCGCTGCGCCGAGCTCGGCTACGAGTCGGTCTGGTCGAACGATCACCCGGGCGCGAAAGGGCTGGGGACGCTGGCGGAGTTCGCCGCCGCGGCGCCCGGCGTCGAGCTCGGCGTCGCCGTGATCGCCCTCGACCGCACCCCACCCGAGCAGATCGCCGCCGACGTGGACGAGTTCGGGATCGACCCGGCGAAGCTCTGGCTCGGGGTCGGCGCCGGCTTCTCGAAGAAACCGCTGACGCGGATGCGCGAGGCGCTGCCGGAACTGCGCGAGCTGCTGCCCGAGGTGAAACTGGTGCTGGCGGCGATGGGCCCGAAGATGTGCGAACTCGCCGGCGGCTCCTACGACGGCGTCTTCTTCAACTGGATGACCCCCGAGTTCGCCGCCGGCGCCCGCCAGAAGGTCGAAGCCGGCGCCGCCGCAGCCGGCCACCAGACCCCACGAGTCTTCGGCTACGTCCGCACCGCCGTCGGCCCCGACGCCGCCGCCCGTCTCGCCAAGGAGGAGTCCTTCTACCGCGACCTCCACAAGGGCTACCGCGACCACTTCGACCGCCTGGCCGAACCCGAGGGCACCGTAGGCGTCGCCGCCCCCACCCCCGACGACGCCCAGCGCCAGCTAGCCGCCTACACGGCCCTCGACACGATCGTCGTCAGGGGCCTAGCCTCGGCGAAGGTCGGTCCAATGACCGCCCTCGCCGAGGCCGCGGCCGTTATGGACTGAGTAATCCCGGTAGCTCGTCGAGATCGAGTGTCGACTCCACTTAATGCCAGGTCTGCCCCTCAGCCCTCAGATTGCTCGGACTCGTAACTTTGTAGCTGCCTGTCCATTCCGCGCTCGAGCCGCAGAAGAAGCTGCCGCCGGTCCGCGGGATCGAGGACGAATCGATGTCCAGTGTGGCGTTGCCGCCGGTGGTGGTGCTCCCTGTGAGGGTGCCGATGTCGGTGTTCGACGTGGAGTATTCGCAGGTCATGCCGAGGCTTGTGATCACGACTTTGACCGCCGCGCCATTGGATGTAAGTGTGCCGTTGCTATTGCCGATCTCATGGACGATCAGCGAGCCTTTGGCTTCGACCGTCACGTGCTGATTGCAGCTGGTGAAGGTCAAGGTCGAGATGGCGCCTTCGGCTGTGACCGAGTTGCCATGCGATTCGACGCTCCCTTTGACGGTCGAGTTGCTGCAGGTGATACTCGTCGGCCCGTCGAGGGTGGTCGAGCCCTCCGATTCGGCTTCGATCGTGCCTGTGTAGAGCGCGCCGTTGGAGACGATGACGGTCGCCGAGGCGGCGGTGGCCCCAAGGGCTGCGAAAGCAACCGTCAGCAGCGCGATTGCAAGTACTCGCAAGTTCATTTGTTCTCCCCGTTCGATGTCCCTGCCCGCAGCAGTGATAGCAAGGAAATATTTATCAATCAAGCAACTTCGGACTTGAGGAAGTCCGCGGGAGCGCAGATCGGCGCGCCGGAGGCGATCTCCAGCAGGTGGGAATCGCCGGAGACGAGGACCGCCTTCTGCGAGTAGGCGAGGGCGATCAGGTAGTTGTCCGCGGGGTCCGGGCAAACGAGGGGTGCAGGCTCGTCAGGATCAGGGGAGATCGTCGCGAGTCGACGAAGGAACCCGAGGTAATCCACGACCTCGTTAACTGTCGCGTAGCGACGGAACTTCTTTCGCAGCAGCACCTTCTCCAGCTCGTCCAGCAACAGAGGCGATGCGATCAGCTCGAACCCCGCCCCGTGCGCCTGCGCCAAGAGCATCGCCGGCGTGCCAGCTGAGTTGATGAGAGCGGAGACGAAGACGCCAGAGTCAAGTACCGCCCGCCGCACGCCTCTCCCTGCGCATCTCGTGCAGCTCGGAGTAGGCGAGCTCCATAGCCTCTTTTTCAGACAGCGGTTTCACCCTCGCCCATATCTCCGTAAGCGTGTCAAGGTCCAAATCGCGCCGCAGCGATTCCTCGATCACCTCGGAGTCCCGCTTGCCCGTGCGCGCGGCCTTGATCCGCACCGCCCGCAGCACCTCCTCATCCACGGTCAGCGTGGTTCTCGTCTTCGCCATCATCGCACCTTAGCATCAAGATGCAGGCACGCCGTCGGAGCGTCAGACGGCCTCCATAGGATGCGCCGCCATCGCCGCCGAAGCTCACATCGACCGGCCGCTGGCGCGAACCGTCGGCAGCACGATCTTCATCAGCCGCTGGCTGCAGGCTCCCCTCTACCTGGGCCTGATCGCCGCCCAGGGTGTCTACGTCTGGCGCTTCATGCAGGAGCTCTGGCACCTGGTCAGCGACGTCGGCCACCTCAGCGAGAACGACGTGATGCTCCTGGTCCTCGGCCTGGTCGACGTGGTGATGATCGCCAACCTCCTGATCATGGTGATCATCGGCGGCTACGAGACCTTCGTCTCCCGCATCAACCTGCGCGGCCACCCCGACCAACCGGAGTGGCTCTCCCACGTCAACGCCAACGTGCTGAAGGTGAAGCTGGCGATGGCGATCGTCGGCATCTCCTCGATCCACCTCCTGCAGACCTTCATCAACGCCGCCAACCACTCCGCCGAGACGATGCTCTGGCAGACGGTGATCCACCTCACCTTCGTCGCCTCCGCCGTCTCCCTCGCCCTGATCGACCGCTACCTCTCGCCGAAGGGCCCTGCCGAGACGCTCGCCGAAGGCAACGGCCGCGATCCCGACGGCAGGCCCGACCCCGCCAAGGCCGCCGCCTAGTACGGCGGCAAATCGTCGTACCAGACGCCGAGCGTCTTGAAGGCGCGCCAGAAGCGCTGCTTGGCCCCCTCTTCGTCGAGGGAAAGATCGATGTCGGGGACGTAGAGGGCGTCGATGGTGGGGGTGAAGGGCTGGATGTCGCCCTCGCGCTGCTCGATCGGGCGCGAGAGGGGGACGTTGAGGCCGTTGAGGATGCGAAGCGCCGGCTCCCCCATCACGACGACGATCTTCGGCTGCACGATCGCCAGCTCCTCGACCAGGCGGCCGACGCACTCGCCGGCGGCGAGGTCCGGCTCGGGGATCGGGCATTTGACGCAGAGGGTGCCGTAGACGACGAGTGGGTCGATGCCGAGGCGCTTGAAGCTTTTCATCAGGGCGTTGCCGGCGCGACCGTAGAAGGCGACCCCCTCCTCGATCTCCGAGGCCATCGGCGCCTGCTTGAGCATGAAGACGTCGGCCTGCGGGTGACCGGAGCCGAGCACCGGCATCAGCTTGCCTCGCGGGCAGTGCGGGCACTCCTGGACCTCGCGGCTCATCTGGTTGAGCTCGCGGATCGCCCGCTCCAGGTACTTCTCCCGAATCTCATCGTCGATGCTCCGCATCGGCGCACTCTTTGACGAGGCGGGCGCGGCTCCTTTGCGGCGCCCCGTCTGCATCAGGACTTGCTCGTACGGCGGCGCTGCCCGGAGCGCCGCGGCCGCCCGCCGCGGACCGGTTTCGCGTCCGGCACCCGCCGTTTCGGCGCCTTCGGCCGGCCCGTCGTCTGCAGGAACTTCAGCGTCTGCACGTAGACGAGGTTCTTGTGCTTGCGGGTGATGTCGGCGTCCCGCATCGCCTCCAGGAACTCGGCCGGGCCGTCGAAGTCGTGGATCCGCTGCCGCACGCTGCCGAGCCCCTGGGCGACGTGGCTGTCGGAGCCGGCAGCGGGGACGATCCGGTACTTGCTCGCGAACCGCACCGCCTCTTCGTTGAACGAGGTCAGTGCCACCCGTGGGTTGAAGACCTCCAGCAGATCGATCTCCTCGACGATGTCCAGCAGGTGCTCGTAGTCGGGGACCGAGTGGAAGCGGTCGAACGGGTGCGGCACGTAGACGAGCCCGCCCTGGCGGCGGATCTCGGCGATCGTCTCCGCCATCGTCAGCCCCTTCGGGATCTTCTCCTCGAGGAAGAGGCCGATCACCTCGCCCTGCTCGGCGGTCTTCACCTCCTCGGCGACGATCACCTTGATGTCGTCCATCTCCTCGGCAATCTTGCGCGCCTCCAGCGCCCCCGAGACCTCGTTGTGGTCGGTGATCGCGATCGCGCCGAGGCCGCGGTCGCGGGCGGTCTGCAGCAGCACGTCGACCGGGGTCGCGCAATCGCCGGAGTGGTCGGTGTGCATGTGCAGGTCGACCTCGATCAGCGGTCGCTGCGAGATCCGCTCGCGGATCTCCGGGTCGCCGGTCGGGTCGTGCCGCCGCGCCAGCAGCCGCCGGTAGATCGCTTCCAGCTCGTCGGCAACGGCGGTCCAGTTGACCTCTCCGTCCCCACCGCCGATCAGCTCGTAACCCGCCGGGAAGTAGCGCTCCAGCAGCTCCGCCGTCGCGGCGCTGGTCACCGTGCGGGCGTCGATCCGGCCGAAGAAGACCTCGACCAGCGGCCGCGCCACCTGGGTCGAGAGCACCCGCTCCTGCGGCGCGTGGAAGGTGGCGACATTGAGCGAGAAGGAGTGGCGCAGAGCCGCCGAGGGGGCGCTCGGCGCGAACGGATCGTGGACGTGAACGATGTCCAGGTCGCGCCCTTTCAGCAGCCGTTTGACCGGGTCCGCCGTCTTGATCCGCAGCACCTCGTGACCGCGGCGCTCGAGCTCGTCGGCGACCGCGGTCGCGAACCGCGCCGCCGGGTTCGCCCCGGCCCGGCGGACCGGGAAGACCTGGGCGATCGAGAGGGGCGAGGGGGTCACGGAAAAGAGCCTACGAAACGCGAGTCCGCGAGAAACCGCCTATATCGCGGTCTCTCGCGGACTCGGTGATTCCAGGCTTGGTTCGGACTCAGGCCTGAGCGGTGCTCGGCGTCTCCGCCGGGCTGCTGGGCAGGCCGCTCTTGCCACGCCCGTTCTCGACGATGAACTGCTCCGTCTGCTCCCGCGCCTCGTCGTCGGGGCGCTGGCTGTGCGGGCTCTTCATCAGGTAGCTGGAGGGACCGTCGAGCTGGCCGGCGATGCCGTTGTTGAGCGCCAGCTTGATCAGCCGCACCGCGTCGATCACGACGCCGGCCGAGTTGGGTGAGTCCCAGACCTCGAGCTTCAGCTCGACGTTGAGCGGCACGTCCCCGAACGATTTGCCCTCGAGGCGGATGTGCGCCCACTTGCGGTCGGTGAGCCAGGCGACGTAGTCGGAGGGGCCGACGTGGACGTCCTCGGCGGGCAGCTCGTGCCCCATGATCGAGGTGACGGCGTTGGTCTTCGAGATCTTCTTCGAGTCCAGCCGCTCGCGCTCGAGCATGTTGTAGAAGTCCATGTTGCCGCCGACGTTGAGCTGGCTCGTCCGCTCCAGCCGCACGCCGCGGTCGTGGAAGAGACGGGCGAGCGCCCGGTGGACGATCGTCGCCCCGACCTGGGACTTGATGTCGTCGCCGATGATCGGCAGCCCGGCCTCCTCGAAGCGCTTGTCCCAGTAGTCCTCGCGGGCAATGAAGACCGGCAGGCAGTTGACGAAGCCGACGCCGGCGGCGAGCGCCTGCTCGACGTACCACTTGGTCGCCTCCTCGGAGCCGACCGGCAGGTAGCAGACGAGAACGTCGGCCTTCGTCTCTTTGAGGATGCCGACGACGTCCGCGGTTTCGCCCGGGGCTTTGGTGATCTTCTCTTTCAGGTACTTGCCGAGCCCGTCGTGGGTCATCCCGCGCTGGACGGTGATCCCGAGGTTCGGCACGTCGGCGAACTTGATCGTGTCGTTCTGACCCGACCAGATCGCCTCCGAGAGGTCTTTGCCGACCTTCTCGGCGTCGATGTCGAAGGCGGCGACGAACTCGACGTCGCGGACGTGGTAGCCGCCGAGGTCGACGTGCATCAGGCCCGGCACTTCGTCGGCCGGGTCGGCGTCCTTGTAGTACTGAACGCCCTGGATGAAGCTGTTGGCGCAGTTGCCGACGCCGACGATCGCGACCCGGACCTTCTCGTCCGTGCGGCCGACGCCGTTCGTGCTGCCGTTAGCTCCGTTGCTCTCACTCATGAGTTTGGAAGTCCTCCTGGATTGCGCTGAGTGGCTGAAGACACCTGGCGGCCATGCTGGTTACAGCCCGTCCGCCTCGCCGCCGCCGCTCTGGGCGCCGGGAACCTCGCCGGAAAGCTCGTTTCGTACGTGCCATACCCGCTGGAAAGTCGTGAAGATCGTCAAGGCGGCGATCACATAGACCGCCGGCGCCAGCAGCTCGAAATCGCCGATGCCGGCACCCTTGGCGAAGATCAGGCCGATCGAAAGTATCACCACCCGCACCGGTCTGGTGGCCAAACCGACCTTGCATTCGACCCCGAGCGCCTCGGCCCGGGCGCGGGTGTAGGAGACCATCAGCGAGCCGAGCACGGCGACCACGCACATCGCCGCCGCGAAGTCCTCGCCTTCGACGGCGAAGTAGCCGGCGACGGCGGCGAGCACGATCCCCTCCTCGATCCGGTCGAGGGTCGAGTCGAGGAAGGCGCCGAAGAGCGACCCCTTGCCCGACATCCGCGAGTAGCGGCCGTCGAGGGTGTCCATCACCGAGCCGAGGACGAAGGCGACGCCGGCGAGGAAGAAGAGGCGCTGGGTGACGAGGGCGGCGGCGACGAGGTTGCCGAGCAGGCCGACCATCGAGATCGCGTTCGGCGTCAGCCGCGACTCGATCAGCCGTTCGCGGGCATAGGCCCGCAGCTCCTGGCCGTTGCGAGCGCTGGCGCGATTGCTGCGCCGG
>DATHFL010000316.1:0-5594 GCA_035318125.1 Solirubrobacterales bacterium
ACCAACAAGTCCCGTCTTGCCGAGCGCTACGTGGACGAGGGGACCCGCATGGATGAGCACCCCGGCATCATGTTCCGCGGCGGACCCACCGGCCGCCGCGCCGCCTTGGCCGGTGGCCCGGACGTCTGGGAGCTTATGTTCACGCTCAAGAGCGGCAAGGCGCGTGGGGAGGAGGCCATTGCCGCCACCGCCGACCTTCTCAACCTCACCGACTCCCAAGTGCGGACCGCGGTCCGCTACTACGGCGCGTTCACCGACGAGATCGACCGGCGAATCGCACTCAACACCCTGGATGCTGATGAAGCCGAAGCGGCCTGGAAGCGCGAACAGGCCGCCTTGGCGTGAAGCTCCTGCTCGACGAGCAGATCAGCGGCAAGGTCGCGGAACGGCTCCGAGATCGCGGCCACGATGTCATTGCCGCCACGGACGAACCAAGCCTCCGGAGCCTGAGGGACTCTGACCTCTTCGAGGTAGCCCAGCAGCAAGGTCGAGCCCTGGTCACCTACAACCGCGTCGACTTCGAACCGATCATCCGCGAATACGCCCAGATGGATCGCGCGCATCACGGGCTCGTCATCGTCCATCCGATCCGCTATCCGAGTCGGGAGTTCGCTCGGCTGGCTGTTGCGATCGAGGGACTCCTTGCTGCCGCAGACTTCGGAATGAGCTTTGTCATCTGGCTTCAGGAACCCAAATAGATGCTCCGCACCCGAAAGCGACTGCCCAATTAAACCTTTGAACCCAAGAAAACTTCGCTTTCCGGTTGTTGTCCACCGGCAGCCGTCAGTCGCGCTCGACCGGTTCCGCAGCCAACGTCTAGGGCGGCCCCGCCTTTAGCCCTGGCGTGGGGTTGGCGGCGCGCCAGCCGGGGGCTGCTCCTTCTCGCGCAAAGGGGCACCGGGGAAGTCACCCACCACCTCCACGCAGCCAGCCAGTTGCCAGCACGTCGGGCAACGCTGATATCAAGGGGCCATGGCGACGCAGCAGGCGAAGGGCGAGGCGTTCCAGGCGCTCCATGAGGGCAAGCCGTTCCTGATCCCGAACCCATGGGACGCCGGCTCGGCCAAGATCCTGGCGGGGCTCGGCTTCAAGGCCCTCGCCACCACCAGCGCCGGATTCGCGTTCACGCTGGGGCGGCCCGACGGCAGCGTCACCCTCGACGAGGTCGCTGACCACATCCGCGCGCTCGACGAGGCGACGCCGTTACCGGTCTCAACCGATCTGGAGAACGGCTACGGCGCCTCACCGGAGGAGGCGGCGCTGGCGGTCACTCGCGCTGCCGAGGCGGGAGCGGTAGGCGGATCGATCGAGGACTGGGATGCAGAGCTCGGCTTCTATGAGATCGAGCACGCCACCGAGCGCGTGGCGGCCGCTGCCGAGGCGGCGCGGGCGCTCGACTTCCCCTTCACCTTCACTGCCCGAGCGGAGAACTTCGTCCGCGACAACCCCGATCTCGATGACACGATCGCCCGCCTGCGGGCCTACCAGGAGGCGGGCGCCGACGTGCTCTACGCCCCTCGGCTGGAGAGCTTGGATGACGTCCGCGCAATCTGTGAGGCAGTCTCGAAACCGGTCAACGTGCTCGCGTACCCGGGGCTCAGCTGGGACTCCCTGGTCGAAGCCGGAGCACAGCGGATCAGCGTGGGCGGCCGCCTCGCCTTCGCCGCCGCGGAGGCCATGCTGGACGTGGCGGAGAGGCTGCGCGACAGCGGGGACTTCGGCGAGCTTCGCGGGCCGACGCGAATCGAACCCTTCCTCGAAGGGTAATCGCGGGCTGGGGCCGACGCTAGCTGCCAGCGGCCGTCCCGCGCCACCTTGATTGGAGGGATTGCACGAGGTGTGGGCCACGAATCGGGTGGGATCCCTATGACCTTCGGGTTCCTACATGGACGGTCCGATTATGAGCCTTGGCTTGGAGATCGGCCGGACTAGGCAGAGCGCTTTCTAGAGCGGTTGCGTGAAATCGAAATCGGCTGGATTCGGCTGGAATCCGTGAGGCTTCTTGCCCCGGCACCCGACGAACCGTGTCTACGTGAGGCCTTGCTCGCCGTCATCCCAGTCGGCTGGCCCATCTCCATCCCTCGGCCTTTTCGAGCTCCTCTGCCTCCGCATACGCCTCTTCAGCTTCCCTGGTTCAGCCTTGCCTGCCCAGCATCCTGCCGAGGTTGAAGGCGGCCCACCGACACCTCGCTCCGCCAATTCCCGATAGGAACCTCCGGACCCTCCTCGCGCATACCGGCAGCGCGGTCGCGGTCCTCATCTCCCGCCCTAGCGGTCAGGCGGAAAGGCCGACTCGTCAAACGGCTCGCCCTCGAAGCGTCGGGCCAGCGCCTTTACAAGAGCCTCGAACTCGCGCTCGGTGAGGTCCGTTTGCATACGGTTAACAAGCTTGCATGCCAGAACCACACTGCTCTCGTCGCCCGCCGTGAGGTGCGTCCACTCAGCCGACCTCCGCGTCCCCGCGGCAAGCTCAAGTGGCATGTCGGTGAGTAGCAGCGGTAACCGCCGATCGACGGGTCGAACTGCTGCTTCATCGCCCGCAGCCGGCGCTTGCTTGTCAACCGCGCGCCCGCGCCCCTGGGGGTTTTTGCGGGTCTCTACGCGCGCCATGATTCGCCGGCAGCGGGCACACAGGTATGACCCTGCGATCGACTGCCCGCCGCAGGCGCGGCAGATCCTGCTGGCCGCCCAGTAGGGGTCGCTCATCACCGCTGGAGCCTAAGACACCGTCACTAGCCGCCCACTTCCGCAACCGCGTGAAGGCGAGCGTGCTCAATCGTCAGGCCGCTTCCTCGGTGCCGGCGGGGCCAGAGTCTCCCTGAGTCGCAGGATTGAGCCGGACCGGGTTCCACGGAGACGTTTAGTTGGTTTCCAATTTGACAGATATTGCTCAGTTGGACTCCTTGGTCAACGTATAGAAACTCGAACTCCACGGGAGAGACGTTGCCCAGGCCCTTCGCAACCGCCTCGGGTTGTTGTCTCCCCTGATGCGGTTTTCGACGCGCGTGCGATTGCCCGGCTGAGTTCAGCTCGTCGGGCAGGCGGTCTTGAGATTCGTGTCGGCGGCCAGGCAGCCGTTGACGCGGCTGGGGTTCTTCCCGCCGCGGATCGTGAAGACCGAGAACGATCCGATCGCGTTCGGCTCCGTGATCTTGATCTCGACCTTCGTATTGACCTGCAGCTTGGCGATCTTCTTCTTGCCCTTCTTCTTCCTGTTGAAGAGCTTCACCAGGTTGACCTTGCCGCCCTTGGCGCTCTTGATCTTCTTGGACTTGAACGGGCAGCCCTTGCCGCCGCAGGTGATCGTCACGGTGCCGCCGGCCGGGACGCCGGTCGCGGCGAGCTTGATCACCTTCGTGTACTTCTTGAACGGCGCCCAGCGGTTGGTCACCCCGGTGATGAGGCGCTTCACCGGCTTGGCGGACACCGTGACCGTCGAGGACTTCGACGCCGAGTTGCCGACCGTGTCCGTCGCCGTCGCCTTCACCGAGAACACACCCGGCGAGCCGAAGGCGTGACTGAGTGAGGCGCCCGTGCCAGTCTGGCCGTCGCCGAACTCCCATCCGACCGACACGGAGGACCAGACGTCGATCGGCGCGGCCGAGAACGGGGCGGCGTCCCCGACGAAGGCCGTCGCCGGCACCGAGGGCGCCGGCAGGGTCGGCGGCGCGGCGTCGTAGCCGGCGGCCTGTACGACGGTGTCGGTGCCCTCCGGAAGCGCGGGATCGTCGAATGCCCACACCGCGAGCGCGTTGCCCTGCCCGTCGACTCCGAGGCTGGCCGCGTGCGAGTCGAGATTCGGCGAGATCGTCTGCACCGTGCCGAAGACGCCGCCGAGGGGCTTCGCCGCCGCCTCGATTCGGCAGGGGCATGCACCGAGGAACCCGGACCCGCCGGCCCCGTCCCTGCGGACCCAGAGCGCCACCGCGTTGCCTTGCGGATCCATGGCCAGCCGGATCCCCTCGGCGAACGGCGCGGAGATACCGGTCTGCGGGGTGCCGAACCCGCCGCCCGCGGCGCGGCTGGCGGACTGCACGGAGCGATTGGGCGCGATCCAGACGGCGACCGCGTTGCCGGCCTGATCCACCGCGACCTGCGGGTCGAGGTTGCCATACGGAGCGGGACCGGTGCCGAACGGAGCGAACGGAGCCCAGGTGTCCGCCGCGGCGAGGCGGGAAGCACCTTCCACGTCGAACGGGCCGTTGGAGATGTCGTTGCACGGAGTGCGGCAGTGGCTCCACACGGCGACGGCGTTGCCCGCTGCGTCGACATCCAAATCGGGATAGATGGCGCCGCCCGTCGGCTGGCTGCCGGACAGATCGCGCTGGGTGCCCAAGGTGCCGTCGGCCGCCCGGACCCGAGCCCTGCCGATGTTGAGGCTGCCGTTCCAGTGGCTCCAGACGATCGTGGCCTTGCCATCGTTGGCGAGCGCGACGACCGGCTCCTGGTTCCAGGTGTCGGTCGTCGAGACGGGCTGCGTGGAGAAGTCGCCTCCCCCGGGTCGGTACGCGGCGTAGATGGTCTCTCCGCCGACGTTCTGGCGCCAGACGACGATGATGTCGCCGCTGTCGTTGATGTCGACCTCCGGGCTTAACGCGTCCGCCCCCGCTGCGGACCCGATGGCCACCGGAGCGCCGAACTGTCCGCCGGCCGAGCGTCTCGACACCCAGACCTTCGAGTCCGCGGTCTGGCGCGTCCATGCAAGCACCGCGGCTCCGGACGCATTGACCGCCAGCGCGGTGTCGCCGGCGAGCTCGGTGCCGGCCTGCAGCGGGGTCACGGTGAAGGATCCGCCGGCCGGGCGCTCAGCGACCTCGATGACAGAGCCCGAGGCCGTCTTGCGACCCCAGGCCGCGACCACGTTGCCCTGGGCATCGGCTCCTGCGGCGGTGATCGGCACGGGGGGGAATGCGCTGTTCGCAACCACGGATTCCGATGCCGGAGTCAGGTCCGCGGGGGCGAGCCACGTCGGAGCCGCCGACGCCACCGACGCGAGGGCGCCGACCGCGAGGAGCGAGCTGATCGCGGCTAACACGCCGGAGTACCGACGAAGACGCTGAGTCATTGAAGCCTCCTGAGGTCATGGAGCCGCGCCCGTGAGCCGAGCCAAGCCGAGTCTACCCTCCCCGGGGCTTCGGCGCCGAAGCCGACGCATCGCTGATCGCCGTCGCCAACCCACCGTCGGCGGCCGAGCCCACCCGGTCGACCGAATCTGATCGGCATCGGATGAATCCTTCTCTCGCGCCCCAGCAGCGGAGCCGCGCGGTTGTTGGTGACCGTGACGTGGGCGTAGCGACCCTTTAAACCAGAGGGAACCCCGATCAGGCAGAAATCCGCATTTCTGCCAGTACATCCCGACAATCGCCGAATATCCCCGCGTATCGAGGTTCGGCGGCGGCGAACGGAGGCGGGCGCAAAGCCGCTTGCCGTGCGGGATTCGCTGTTGGCGCCGCCAGAGGGCGGCCTAATTGTGGTCGCGGCGGTCGCGGGTTCGACTCCCGTCAGCCACCCCTCCTAGGCGTCGATTTGGCGGGTGCGGCGTTTGTACTACGCTGTATTACGATGGCAGCGCGCGACACCCAAACGTTCTCGGC
>DATHFL010000317.1:0-10241 GCA_035318125.1 Solirubrobacterales bacterium
TGATCGCCCGCGTGCTCTGGTCGCCCCACTGCAGGGTCGAGGCGAAGGCATCGACGATCGCCTCGACCCGCGCCTCGACCGCGGCCCGGTCCCGCCCGCCGAGCTCGAAGAGGTTCCAGCCCGGCAGGCTCGGCTCGCCGCGGGAGCCGACGTCGATCTCGACCACGCGCTCGGCGAGCTCGGGCTCGGCGAGGTAGGGCCTGATCCGCTCCAAGGCGTCGCGGTGGGGGTCGAGGAAGAGGCCGCCGTGGCCGGAGCGGGCGATGTGGACGAACTGGGCGATCGCCGTCTCGGTCTTGCCGTAGCGGCTGCGCCCGGCGACGTAGGTGAAGAAGGTATCGGCGGCGCGGGCGCCGACGATCCGCTCGCCGCCCTCGCCGCGGACCCGCCCGAGCGGGATCAGGTCCTTCCTACCTTCGGCGAAGGTGGGAAGGGAGGGCGGCGCCGGCAGGAGCGCGCCGGAGCGCAGGACGTTCTCGCCGAGGCAGTTGGCGGTCGGTGGCTTCAGGAAGCCGGCCACCTCGCGGGCGGTGAGGATCTGCCGCCGGGCGGGGCGGAAGAGGCCGGAGGAGAGGCGGCGGTCGAAGCCCCGCCGCCGCCCCGGGAAGTCGGAGCCGGCGAAGACCGCGTCGCCGATCCCCAGGCCCGAGGGCCGCAGCCAGTTGTGGGAGGCGAGCGGCTCGAAGGCTGCGAGCAGCGCCTGCATCGCAAGCTTCGCCCGCGGCTTCTCCGGCGCCCGCGCGCAGAGGAGGATCTGCGCCTCGAAGAGTGGGCCGGCGTCGCGCAGCTTCGCGTCGAGCGCCTGGCCGACCATCCGCCGCTCGAACAGCTCACCCGGGTCGCGCTGCTCGCGCCGCCGCTCGCCTTCGAGCACCTCCAGCAGCCCGCGGCGCTCGCCGTGCAGCCGCCGCGCCTGGCGCTTCAGGCGCCGCCGCAGCCGCGAGCGGCGCCTGCCCGCCGCCGGCAGCAGGTCGACGCAGACGCTCGCGCTCTCACCCCGGTCGGCCCGCAGCGAGGCCATCGCCGCGGCGAAGGGCTGGAGCGGATCGGGATCGAGGTCGAGCCCGGCCAGCGGCTCGACGCTCGGGCGGGCGAGGACGAGCTCGGTGCGCAGGGCGACCGCCTGCTCCGGCCCCCGCTCGGGCAGCGCCTCGGCGGCCTCGCGCAGCTCGACGCCCTCGTAGCCGCGCAGGGCGGTGCGCAGGAGCGGGCGCGAGCGGGCGGGCACCTCGAGCAGGTAGACGAGGCGCCCCCCGCCGTCGTTGGTGAGCCGGATTCGCAGGGCGCAGGCGGGGCGGTCGAACCAGCCGCGCAGGCTGCGATCGGCTCGCGCCATCTCGGCCGCGAAGCGCAGGACGGCTTCGGGCTTCGCGTCGAACTCGTCGGCCGGGACGATCGTCGCAGCGGTCCGCGTAGCGAGCGCGCGGCGGGTGGCGAGGAAGCGCTGTGCAGCCAGCGCGGAGGCGATAGCGACGGCGCCGAGTGCAAGGGGCGCGAGGGAGGCCGCGGAGGCGAGGAGTTGATCGACCCGGATGCTCGACACGGCGCGCCAGAGGGCGGCGATGACGAGCAGGGCGAAGATCGCCAGCATCGGTCTCGGATCGGAGCGATCATCACCCTTCACGATCCGACCTCCGGGTGACGTAGGTATGTCGGCAAATCGCAGGCCCCGCGATCGGCGCTGCGAAGCGGAATCTCGGCCCTGGCACCAGGGTCGCGCCGAACCGACGCCCGGCCTCCCGGGCGGCCTCCCGGTCGCCCTGTGAGGCGAACGGGCCAAAGCCGCCGCCAGATTCGTATGCCGATTCGGGCTCCATGCTTAACGGAGCACCGAGCGGCGAAAGTGGACCCCCCGATTTCGGTTGCTGTCGCAATGCCCTCACATAGAAAGGGGGAGGAAGGGGCGATTTTGGACCCCCTTGTGTGATGAATCTCACATGCGAAATTAGCCGGCGCGGCCCACCCGATTCGCTCTGGCCGACCTCTTCTCTCCGGCCCTGGAGACCGCAGTTGCTATTGGCGTCTTGGCTCGTGAAGCTCCGAAAAGTCATCACTTAACAGTGCGCCGAGCGGCGAAAGTGGACAGACTTTTTTTTCGGCCAGACCTGCCATCCGACAGGCCAGAGCCGCTGCAGATCCGTTTGCCGAAATGGGCTCCTTGCTTAACGAAGCACTGAGGAGCGAAAGTGGCCCCCCTCCTGTTGGCTGCAGCCGCGTGCTGTCAGCCATCTGGACCGCGTACATCCACATGAAGTCGCCGACGTGGTCGGGCGAGAGGTTGAGCAGCTCCCATTCCGGAGCCTCGACCGGCAGCACCCGGCCGCGTATTGGCTTCGGCGAAGGCACCGCCCGAGCCTCCTGAGGAGGCTAAACGGAACAAGGCGATCATGCCGCTTCAGTGATTTTTCAGTCGCAGACGTGTGTGCCGCAACTGCGGCACAGTGAGATCGTAGAAAAGAACGGCTCAATACTTTCGTGTCCTACAGTGTTATAGGGTTCCTGACTTCTTGGGGATCGTAGGGGAACACAGGCACAGCCCTGGCTCAAAGCTCTGGCGCAGGTTCTGTAACTCGGAGGAGGCGAAGACCGGGTCGTCGCCGGCACGCCTGACCCCCGAGATGGAACCGTGGGATCTGCATCCCTTGGCGTGGGAATACCTTCTGCCGGAGCGACCGATGACCCGTCGGCTGGATGTCCTTGAGGTGCACAGCCAGCGCTGGGGGCTGAAGCGCATGGAACTCGACGTCGCTTTTGCGGCGACGTGCCTCGCCCAGGCCGGGAGCGAGAGCACTCTCGGTCGCTGTCTGATCCCGGCGGCGTATATCCAGAAGCAACCCGTCGCTTCTGACCTCGAAGTCAGGAACGGGGAGGGCACTGTCATCTCCGTGCCCACTCGAAAGGACTGCATGACACTGACGGGACAGGCCATCGACCAGCTCGGCGAGGGTGCGGCCAGCCTACTGGGGGCCCCACCTGACAGATATCGGCTTCCCTCTAGGATCAAGCTGCTGATCGGAGATGTAATCCGCAACGAGCCGCTGCGCGCGCGCATCTGCCGACTGGAGGCCGAAGAGCTTCTTCCACAGGACTCGGAAGCCCGTGATTGGCTGCTTCCGCTGCTGCGGCGCCTGGAGGACAACTACCTCCTCTGGGTTCCGATCGAAGGCCCACTGCTCGGGAACTACCACCTTTCCATTCGCCGCAGCGACCGGCGCCAAGTCGATCCGGTCTTCCCGGTCAAGCGCAAGCGCAAGGCTAAATTCATCACGATCCACTCTCAGGCGGGCGAACTGATGGCGATATGGAACCCGCCTTCGAAGTGGCGGCGTGGCTTCGACCCCTCCGCGCTGGTTAGCCGGATGCTCGTCAGCTTCGGGCTGATGCCGGTCAAGTTCGAGGACGAAGTGATCGATGCCGACCGCTTCTCCAGCTTTCACCTGGAGATGGTTCCGCCTTCGGGTCTGCTGGTGCGAGAGGTGAAGACGGGGAGGATGTCCGAATCGCTATGGGGAACGGCGACGCCGCGGATCCGCAAAATCCACTCGGCAACCGATCGCACCGTTCACGGCGAAGAGACGCGCACCGGTCATGTCCACCTGGAGATGGGCCCGAATCCGCGGTGGATAAACAGCCGGATCACGATCGGCCTTCGCCCAGGCACCACCATGTTGTGGGCGGTCGTGGTGCTTCTCACCTGCGCCCTGCTGTGGTCCATGCGTCACGAAGTTGTGCGCCTACTCGACCTCGGCGGCAAGGGGAAACCGGAACCGGACGAGGTCCAGCTTCAGATTGCGGCGGCTGTGCTCTTGGTGGGGCCGACGTTCGCCGCTTCCTGGATGCTGCGTCTGAAAGACCCGGCTCTGATCCGCAATATGCTCGAGGGAACGCAGGCCCTCCTGCTGGCCGCCGCGGTCCTCTCGGTCAGCACCGCCCTGGTGCTTGCGGGAATCCGGCCCTTCGGGTGGGGGCCGGCAGAGGCAGTCCAGTGGTATGCCTCCTGCAGCTATGTGGTCGCGATGCCGATCGCGGTCGGCTGGCTGCAAGCGCGAGGCAGCGTCTGGATCGTCTACCGCAATCTGCTGAACCGCACGTGGAAGAACCTGGTGGCGACCATCCTGATGACGTTGCTCGCCTGGGTGGCGGTGAACGAGCTGGGAAGCTCACCGGCGCTCTCGACCGTGATGCTCTTCGCCATCGGCTTCAGCTTGACCGTAGTCGCCGGCAACCGCACCTCGGTTCGCTTGGGCGAAGTCAGTCGCCTCCCCGCAGCGGTCGCGGGGGTGGGAGCGATCCTGACCCTTGCCCTTGCCGGCCGCGAGCTTGAGTTCTTCAACCGGGTTGTCGATAAGGGGACGGCCCACCAATACGGCGGCGACCTGGAGCTCGTGGTCGCCGCTGTGGCGTTTGCGGTGCTCTGTAGACGGCTATTCCTCTATTTCAGAGCGAAACGTCAAAAGCAGGAATTTGCAGCAAAAAATGCAAAAAGTCAGCAGCCGGTAAAACAGGATTACTTGACAAAGTTTGTTGTAAATGAGATCAATAAGCCCACTAATGGGGACACTTCATGAATAGGATGGGGCCAGTGAGCCACCGCAGCTCGGACCTTCCGGAGCTTCCGGACCTGGGTCCACCTCCAAAGTCCTCCGTAGATTGGTTCTTCACCCGCCGCCCGGGGCGGCGACTCGTTGACGCCAACGTCCGGCTTGTAAAAAATGACCCCGCCGATGATCGTCAGGCTCGAGGCCGGCGCGGGATCATTGCCGGCCTCTTCTCCTTTCTATTCCGTTCTTAGTCGCTGATCGGCGCGAATCCGTACCGTCGCTCTACGCCAGCGTCGAAGAAGCAGGCGCCAACTTTCCGTCCTCGCAAACCCATAGAACATTGACGCTGTCCGTGCCAGATCTGGGACCCCCGCGGCGGAGCTAACCATTTTGCCGCCGGGGTCCTTTTTTCTATCCGGTCTCCCTGACATCGTCCGTGATGCAGAAGTGGCTGACGGGTGGTTCCCGTGCAAACTGTCGCTTCAGATAGATGCAACGGACAGAAAGGACAGGGGATGCCTTCCCAAAAAGACAAAAAAGACAATCATCTGCAGCTGACGATCAGGTCGACCGCCGGACCCTGGCAGACGTCCTTCAACCCCCATAACAAGGTTCGTGTTGTGCTGGAGCGGGGAATAGATCACTTCAAACTCGACCCAAGTCCCTCGTCCCCCTACAAGGTCGTGCGCGAAGCCACGGGCGATGCTCTGGCACTTGATCAGACTCTCGGCGACTACGGGATCACTGACGGGGAGACGATTCTGATCCAGGCAACGCGGCCTACCGACGGCTGAGCCCGGCGGCTTAGAGCCGTGCACCCCGATCACGTTGCTGCGCTTGTTGCTGAGCAGGTAGGCGCTTTAGAAGCGACTCTGACTCGCCTTGATCTGCCCGTAAATAGGGTCGAGCTGCGAGAGCAAACTAATTTGCTCATCGGATTTCAGAGCCAGACCACCGAGGGAATTCCGGGCACCGCGTTCGGAGAGATTCGCCTGATCGGCTCGATGCGGGAGGAGTCGCTGATTCTTGCGCTCCACTGCGATGACTTCGACTCGCAGCCCCCAGCGGTCACGCTCCTCGATGCAGATGAGTCTCCACTTCCTCCGGAGCGATGGCCTCACGACCCGCAACGGCGTGGGATCGTCCGAGGGCACCATCTGCTCGGGGACCGCAAATTCTTCTGCCGTCCCGGGACCCGTGAGTTCCACACGCATAAACATCACGAAGACCATCCGTGGGACCGGGAGCGCGAGTCGATGAGCCTAGATGCGATCGCCCTCGGAATCCTTTACGACCTCACGCAGCGGTGGAACATCAGATGAGCAGGTTCTCGATTCCCACCGACGTAATGGTGCAGACCTGGGATCTGTTGCGGAGGCCCGGATTCGAGGGCCTCGAGGCGGCCGCGGTCTGGATTGGCCGGCGTCTTCCTGGTGGAGATGTGGAGATCCTCGATGTCCATATGCCGGAGCAACTCGCTTATCGCAGTGAGTTCGGGGTCGCGGTCACGATCCTTGACGAGGCCCTCAGCCGGCTAATTGCGACCCTGCCGCTGGAATGCTTTGTTCCTATTCGATTACACACCCACCCCGGTCCCGCCTATCACTCGGACACCGACGACCAGAACATGCTGCTCAGTCACATGGGGGCGATCTCGATCGTCATCCCGGACTTCGCCCGCGACGAGATCGACCTATGTAGCTGCTCTGTCAATGAACTCAACGAAAGTCACCACTGGAGGGAGCTCTCACCGGATGAAGTGAAGGCGAGGTTCATAGTCCGGTGAACTTCGATGGGCGCTTCCGCGAGATCGAGAGGGGCGGCGACCACGCCGAGCACGATGAGCTCCTGAATGCCGTCGTCCGCCTCGCTATTCCCGAGGACGAAGGCGGCGGGGTGGATTGGGCTCGCCAAACCACGGCAATCTGCCTTGCTGATTTGCTGGCCCGATTTCTACCTCGCCTGCAGATCGACTGTCCCTCCAGTGTCCGGGCCGATCCGAATCTTCCTCCTGGCCCAAAGGGTCTGTGCGAGCGCTTGATTCAGGCACGTGATAATTCGCTGCTGCCGCCGCAACCGGTGGCCCAGGAGGAGACGCCGGTTCTCACCGTTGTGGTGGGGGGTAGCGGCGATGGTGATCTCTACGTCGAGGGCTCCGGATGGATCAGCTATCTCGGCAGCACGCGGCCAGGTCCGCTTCCTTCGGGAGGGCGGAATCCGATCGGTCCTCTGATCGCGGCGTGTCGCGGTGCGTCCCAGGTACTTCAGCGAGTATTCGCCGGAGCCTTGCGGGAAACCGCGATAGTCGAAAGTTCCCACTGGAGTGCTCTCACCTTGGCGCCCTGGTCACCAGGCGAAGGTGCTGGGCCAGAACTTGACGAGCCGAAGGTAGACGCCCTACTAATGGGCGCGGGAAGTATCGGTGGGGCCAGCGCTTATGCGCTTGCCCGGGTTCCCGAACTGGCCGGCAATCTGCCGGTGGTCGACTTTGATGCCCTGGAAGAGCCGAATTCCCGCAAGGCGCTTCTAGCCCGCAAAGCCGACATCGCCGCAGGGGCAAGGAAGATCGACGTTGCGAAGGCGGAGCTTGACCACCTCGCAGATCTTGACGTGACGCCGTTCTTCGGAAGGCTCGCGGAGTGGGTGGCGTCGAAGCCGGCCGATCAGCCACTTCCCACGGTGCTCTGCGCCGTCGATTCCATGCCAGCGCGCCGCGAGCTTGTCGACCACATGCCGCTCGAAGTCGTGAACGCCGCCTGTGGTGCGACCGATATCAGTGTCTCCGGCCACCGTACGGATGAGGGGCCATGCGTCTACTGCCTCTACATCGGGGAGGTGCTTGATGAGGCCAAAACCAAAATGAGGATCATCGCCCGGGAACTCGGGCTAGTGGATGGCTTGGTGGCCGGGTTACGGGCTCAGCAAGCACCGCTGAACGAGCAGCATCTGACCGCGATCGAGCGAGCGCGGAGCCTTCCACGAGGCTCCCTCGGAGAGTTCTTCGGACGAACCATCGACGAGCTCTTCGCCGAGCGGGTTCTCTACGGCGAGGTGCGCATCGAGGATTCTGAGGGACGCGGAAGCGCGCTGCAGCTCGCGTTTGTTCCCGCCCTCGCTGGCTTCATCCTCGCCAGTGAGGCTCTGAAGCGCGGGCACCCGGATTTGCGCCAGTACGCGCTGGACCCGAGTGGTCAGGCGATCGAGTACACGGAGTCGCTCCTCGGGCCATCGGTCGGCCTGTTGGCAAGGCCGCTGCGCTGGCCGACCTCCGAGTGCCTCTGTCGCTCGAACCGCCGGCTCCTTCTGATGCGGGAGCGATACCGGGTCTCGGGGTAAGGTGTTCAGAGGATCGGCGGGCCAGTTGATGAATAAAGTGGGGCCACGCCGATCCCCCCGCCAGCGTGTCCCAGTTCACTGACCAAATCAGCCTTCGCGCGCACCTCGGCGATCCGAGCCGGCTTTCTGGCTATTTGAGCGCCCCGGGTGTGATGCGCACCGGGCATTTCCGACTCCTTTCTGGGCTGCACACCGACCGGTTCCTTGCTTTCTCCCGGGTCGCTGGTAACCCTGGTGCCCTGAGGGAGCTCGCAGGGCTGTTGGCTCCCAATGTCAGCGCATGGTCACCGACGGTGCTCCTGGCTCCCTCGACCGCGGGGGTGGCCCTCGGTGGCGCCCTAGCCGACGAACTGGGGCTCAGCCTTCATCTTGCTTCGCTCGACCGGAGTGGCAGGCCGGATGGCGTTGTTGGCGAGCCAGAGTTGTCGCAAGCGCGGGTTCTGCTTGTGAACGACGTCGTCACCACCGGCCAGGGCCTAGCTGCCCTTGCAGCGCTTGTCCGCGACCGAGGAGGAAGCGTCGCTGGAGCAAGCTGGTTTGCTTCGCGAACTCCGCTCGACGTATCGCGAATCATTGATGCGCCCGCAGCAACCATCCTCTCGATTGATCTGTCAGCCGTCTCTGCCGACAAATGTCCGGCTTGTGCGGACGAGCAGCCGATCGAGGATGCTCTTGATCTGAACTGACGTTGGGGCGAAGGGGAGCCCCCTCCGCGTAGTCCAGCCGACCCAGTGCGTTGATCAAGGTCTCGGTGGGAACGCCCTCGATAGACGCGGGTGCGGTCGGTACGCTTGGACCGTGACCGCGAAGGAGAAGTTGCTGCGCGAGATCCTCGACCTCGATGAGGCTGAGGCTGCGCGTGCGCGCATCGTCGTTTCCACCGGGCATGCCGAGGAGCCGGAGATGGCGCCGCTGCCGGCGGGGTGGGGGAAGACGCTGACCGGTGAGCCGATGCCGAACGTCGCCGCTGCGGTGCGGCGCTCTCGCGAATCGCACTGAGCGTGCTGGTCGTAGATGCGAGCTTGGTGGTCGAGCTCTCGCTCGACAGGATCGGCGAGCAGGCTGGCGCCGAGCTGGACCGTGGGGGCCGGTTGATCGCGCCGCCGCTTCTTTGGAGCGAGGTCCCTTCGGCCCTTCACGAGATGGCCTTCCGCGGCGAAATCTCGAACGCGCTCGCGGGGCTTGCGCTGCAACGCTTCCTGTCAGGCAAGCTGTCGATCGGCGAGCAGCGCCCGGAGGGCCTCGCCACCGCGGCCTGGGAGGTGGCCGAGGAATTCGGCTGGGCTAAGACCTACGACGCCGAGTACGTGGCGCTTGCGAAGGCCGAAGGCTGCCGCCTTGTTACCCTCGACAGCAGACTTCGTCGGGGCACGGATCGGCTGGGATTCGTCGTCACGCCAGCCGAGCTCGCCTGACCCAACAAAGGCTGAAGGTCTAATCGCGCGTGCTGCGGGGCCGCGTCCGCTTCACGTGCGCGGCGGTTTTGCCTCCATGGGGGCGGGCGTGACGCAGCAATCCTCGCATCTCCGTCGCACGGCTGAGGATTGAAAGCTCTGCGTCGGGATTGCCCTCGTGGATCTCGACCGGGGCCTGGTCCAGCTCGGCGTCGAAGTCGCCGGGCTGGGGATCGGGGTCTTTCCAGGGATCCTTGGCCATCTGGAGGATCTTATGTTCGCGGCCGCGAGCTTCCTGGGGCAACGAATGGGGCAACATGCCCACATAACCCGAAGGTCGCGGGCTCGAATCCCGCCCCGCTTCGGGGGACGCACTGCGCCCAGTCGGGGCGTCGATGCTGGCGTTTGCAGGAGTGGCTCGCTGTCCGGAATGCCAAGCAGAGATCGGGGGCACTGAAAGAGCGGGGGACCGGAGTAGGCTCAATGGCGATTACAAGCTTGTTATTGGATGAGAGGTAGCGCAATGGCGATTGATCAGCTCATATCCCACGAGGAGGTTCTAGCCAAGGATCTCCGCGATCCCGAGTTCCGCGCCGAGTGGGAGAGGACGGCCTTGGCCCGCTGGCTCGCGGTGGAGGTTGCTCATTACCGGGCCGAGAACGAGCTGTCGCAGCGGCAGCTCGCCGAGATCCTTGGGGTGCATCAGTCCGATGTCGCCCGGATGGAGAGCGGCGAGCATGTCCCCAGCCTGGAGCGGCTGGTCCGAGTTGCGCAAGGTCTGGATATCGAGCTGATGATCGATATCCGCCCCCAGAAAAGGGAGGCGCGGCTGCCGAAGAAGCGGGCGCTGGAGGGAGAGTCCTTCACCCTTGGCGGTTGCGAGGTCGTTCTAGCTACCGCCTAATCCCTGGTCGAACTCCGCCCCAAGGGGGATTGACGCGGATACCCTCTAGGGGTATCATGGCTTCCA
>DATHFL010000318.1:0-6075 GCA_035318125.1 Solirubrobacterales bacterium
ATTCGGCCAGCAGCTTCGCGACCCCGCCAGCCTCCTTGCCGGAGAGCAGCGGCCGCACCTGGGCGAGGAACGGTTTCGAGGCGCTGATCAGGCTGGGCAGCTCGGCGACGGCCGGGCGCAGCTCGATCGCGTAGGTGCGCAGCGGCGGCAGCGTCCGATTGAGGCTGACGAGGGAGGCGTGGGTGATCCGCAGGGTCGGCGCCAGCAGGTGGACCGTCGTCGAGAGGTTGGTCGACTGCGCGGCGAGGGCGCCGGTGAAGACGTTGAAATTTTCGATCAGCCCCTGGAGGTCGTTCTGGCGGCTGGCGAAGGCGCCGAAGGCGCGGCCGGCGCCGGCGACCAGGCGGGCGAGGTCGCGTTTCTGGGTCCCGAGCAGCGCGTTCGTCACCTGCGAGCTGTAGCGGCCGGCGTCGCCGCCATAGCGGAAGGCGCCGTTGAGCGCTTCGGCGCCGCTCTTGCCTTTCACCTCGGGCAGCTGCGTCGCGTCTTCCTCGGGGGTCGGTTCGTTGGTCAGGGCGGTGCCGTAGCTCTCGAGCAGGCGGCCGAGGTCGGCGCGGACCGGCGACTGCAGGGCGCTCAGGACTTCGTCGATCTGGACGGCGGTGGAGGTGCGGCTGACCGGGATCGTGCCGCCGCTCTCCAGCTCGGGCGCGCTGGGGCTGCCGGGGTCGAGGTCGACGAAGAAGTTGCCCTCGAGGAAGATGCGGGGGCGGATCGCGGCGAAGGCGTCGTCGTGTATCGGCCGGCCGGCGTCTTCGACCGTGAAGGTGACGGTGGTGTTGTCGCCGTCGCGACTGGTCGAGATCACTTTGCCGACGTTGACGCCGGCGACCCGCACCGGCGAGTTGGTGGCGATGTTGGCCGAGTTGGAGAAGGTCGCGTTCACCTCGTACCCGTAGCTGGTGAAGGGCACGTGTTTGGTGAAGGCCAGGTAGGGCCCGATCGTGACGATGAGGATGAAGATGATCGCGATCGTGACGTTGCTCGGATGCCACCGGAAGCGCCCGCCCTTGGCTGCGATCGCCCGCCTGTCGCGCTCGGGCAGGCGGCTCATTTGTTCACCTGCCCGCGGGTGGTGGTGCCCCAGAGCGACGAGGCATTTCCGATCACGGTCTTGCCGCCGGCGTACTTCTCGTTCCCTGCTTCACACACCTTCCCCTGTCCAGGCGCTGCGGTCTTCGGGAAGGGGTTGTAATGGAGGTGGCTTACGCTGCCTTCGCTGGCGGGCGCTGAAGAGGGACCGCTCTCGGCGTTGACCCCGGTGGGAGGAGCAAACGAGATGAAGTTCAGCCAGCGACCTATGCCATTCGTCCCGGTCGTCGAGAGGACGAGATTTTCGAATGCGAGAGTCCAGTAGTTGCAGACGGTCTGGCTGGGCGCGATGTAGGTGATCGCCGGCTTCAGGATCCGGTTCGTGTCGGTCAGCAGGTCGAGTCCGTTGAAGACGCCGGGCGCTTCCTGGAAGTCGACCAGCGCTTCCGCGGTCGGCTGCAGCTGCGCGTTCAGCACCGGCGAGGCGTTGAGGACCGGGATGCCGGCGTGGAGCGATTCGGCGATCACCGGCGAGGTCTCGGCCAGCGCCTTCACCCCCGGCCGCAGGGCGGTGAAGAAGCGGGCGGTGTTGCGCAGGAACGGCCGCACCGCCGGCAGGTCGGCGTTGACCTCGTCCAGGGTCGGCGGGCTTTTTTCGATCGTTTCCTGGATGTAGGGGCGGGAGACGCGGGCGAAGGCGGCGAAGGTGCGGTCGAGGGCGACGAAGAGGCTCGCCTGCGTCTCCGCCACCGGCGCCACCGTCGCCGAGAGGGCCT
The DNA here is from genome assembly GCA_035318125.1 of Solirubrobacterales bacterium. GTDB lineage: Bacteria > Actinomycetota > Thermoleophilia > Solirubrobacterales > 70-9 > VAYN01. The sequence goes on from DATHFL010000318.1 coordinate 1,809, forward strand.
CGAGCGCGCGCCAGAAGCCGGCGAAGTTGCTGCTCGGTTCGACGATCTTCCGCAGCAGCGGCTGGCCGATGACCACCGCCCACCGCAGGGCGCCGAGCGCTTCGTTGATCTGCGGGCCGCGCCCGGCGAGCGCGTTGCCGAAGCCGGCCTGGGTCTGGCGGATCGCGTCGCGGGTCGGTTTGTCGAACATGTCGAAGAACTGGTCGATGTCGACCGGTTCGGGATGGGCGGCGGTGACCGGGATCGTTTCCCCGGCCTCGAACCCCTCGGGGGAATCGCCCGGGGTGACCTGGAGGAACTTGAGGCCGAGGGCGGACTTCGGCCGCACCGTGATCGTCGAGTCGACCGGCAGCGGTTCGGCGCTCTTGTCGAGACGCAGGGTGAGCTCGGCCGCGACCTCTCCGTTTTCCAGCTGCACCGGCACCACCGACCTGACCACGCCGACGCGGACGCCGCCGATCCGGACCTCGTTCCCCTTCACCAGCGCGTCGGCGTTCGGCACGCGCGCCTTGAGGTTGTAGGTGGAGACGAAGGGGAGGCCGTTGTTGGCGTTGTAGGCGAGGAAGACCGCGACGATCACGACCAGGATCGTCACCGCGCCGACGAGGATCGGGCTGCTGGCGACGCCGCTGATTCCGCTGCGGTTCCTCATGGTCCCAGGAGGTAGTCGAGGAGCGGTTCGGTGCCGCTGCCGGTCTTCGAGGATTCGGCGACCCCGGCCTCGCCTTCGGGCGCGGAGTCGGTGCTGTCGCTCTGCCCGATCCCGATCGCCGGTCCGGGAGCCGCCAGAGTTCCTCCGCTCCTTTCAGCGAGCCTTTCTCCGAGCATCTGGAACAGGGAGGCGGCGCTGGTATCGGCGGAGATCCCCGCTTCGGGGCCGTTGAAGTTGGCGACGCACCCGGAGGACCCGCTCGGGCTGGGTTCGTATTCGACGCAGTTCGTCAGCGTTACCAGCGTGCGCCCGAAGTGCCCGTACTGATCGAATCCGTTGAAGGCGCCGGTCGTGTTGTAGATCAGTTCCGTGAGCCTGCCCCAGCCGCCGGTCTGCTTGAGGTTGACGAACAGCTTCGCCAGTTCGCTCGTCGGCTTCACTCCCGACTTCGCCAGTTCGCCCGCCTTGCGGACGACGGGGTCGGCTTCGGCGAAGATCGGGCCGGAGGCTTCGCCGGCGTCGCCGAGGCTCTTCAGCGCCACCGTCAGCGCTTCCGAGAACGGGGTCAGCGTCTTGGTCGCGTCGGTCAGCGCCGGCGCCGCGGTGCCGAAGTCTTCGAACAGCGGCGCGCCGGCGTCGGAGAAGGCCTTCAGGTCGACCATCGTCTTGCGGAACTCGCGCAGGAAGGTGGGGAATTTCCGCAGCGACTCTTCCAGTTCGGGGCCGCGTTCGGAGCTCGCCTCGGCGGCGGCGCCGGCGTTGGAGAGGAAGCCGGCGACGTGGGCGCGCTCGCGCGAGAGCGGTCCCAGGATCGCCTCCGAGTCGCTCGCCAGCTGGGCGAGCTGCTCCCGCTGGGCGGAGAGGATGCCGAAGAAGCGGTCGACGTCGCGCAGCACCGGGTTCGCCCGTTTGACCAGGACCTCGATGTCTTCGCCGCGGCCGGCGAGCCCGGCGCCCAGTTCGTTGAGGATCAGCCGGAAGCGCTGCGCGTAGGGCAGCGACTGGATGTCGTTGATCAGGTCGGGGTCGACGCTGGTGCCGTTGTTGCCGAGCGGCAGCAGGTACTGGCCGCCCCCCGGCTCGCCGTCGGGGATCTGCTTCAGCGCCGGTGGCGGCTCGGTGCCCGGCGCCCGCGGCAGGGTCGGGCGGCAGTCGATGAACTTCTCGCCGATCAGCGACTGCGGGCGGATCTGGCAGCTGGCGTCCTGACGGAAGTCCTGGAAGCCGGGGTCGGTGATCTTCATCACGATTATCGCCTTGCCGGGCCTGGCGACCGCCTCGCCGTTCTCGTAGGCGACGGCTTCGTCGGGCATCGAGACCTCGACCTCCTCGATCGTGCCGACGTTGGCGCCGGCGACGCGCACCTGCTCGCCGGTGACCATGAAGCCGCCGTTGTCGAAGACGGCGCGGACCATGTAGCCGTCGGAGGAGTCGTCGTCGCCCGAGACCAGCAGCACGACCGCGACCGCCGCCGCGACCAGCCCGAGTGCGAGTAGGAGCCGTTTGGTCATGGTCCCGGGGGCACGTCGGAGGGGTTGCATTCGGAGGAGCTGACGCTGCCGTCGCCGACCCACGGGTTGGAGCCGTCGGGCGCGGGCTGGGTGGCGCCACCGGGGCAGCGGCGGCGGACGGGCGCGGAGGGCCCGAAGACGTCGTACTGTTCGGCCCGCGAGATCGGGTTCAGCTGCGAGGTGATCGGGTCATAGCTGAAGAGGTTCTGCGCCGCCGTCGCCGCTCGCACGTAGTGGCCGTTGCCGTCGTAGTAGCCGGCAACCTGGCCGACCTTGCCGAGCGCATTGAAGAGGTCGGGGGTGTAGGCGCGGATGAAGTTGAGGTTCGGCTGGAAGGCGCGGATCGCCGCTTCGGAGTGGGGGAAGGCCTTCGAGGTCCGTTCCTGGACCACCGGCAGGTCGGCCAACAGGTCGGCGGCGTCGTTGCCCTTGCCGGGCTGGCTGACCGTCAGTTTCAGGTTGCGCGTGAAGGGCACCAGTTTCTCGAAGACCGGCCGCAGTTCGGCCAGGAACGGCGCCAGGTCCTTGGTCGCCGGCTTCGCCGTGTCGACCAGCGGTTCGAGGTCGTCGAGGGCGGCGCGGAGGTTGACGAAGGTCGTGTTCGACTGCCGCATCACCGGCGGCAAGCGGCGCAGGGTCGCGTCGAGGGCTTCGTTCTGGCGGGCGATCGCGTCGAAGGCGGTGTTGGCGTTGGCGATCGCGCTCGAGAGCTGTTCGCCCTTGCCGGCGACCGCGGTGGTCAGCCGTGCCGAGCTGACGATGAAGCGCGAGAGCAGCCGCTGGTCGGCGTTCAGTTCGCGGGCGAAGGCGGTGGTGCGGTTGAGCGCGGTGCCGAAGTACTTGTAGGAGTCGTTGGCGTTCTCGCCCTGGCCCGAGTAGATCGTCGCGTTGCCGCGGATGAAGTCCTCGAGGCCCCTGCGCACCCGCGGCGGGAAGGTGTTGAAGAACTGGTCGATGTCGACCGGGGTGGTGGTCGAGGAGAGGCCGAGTTCGGCGCCGTCCTCCAGCTCCGGGTTGCTGTTCGGCCCGGGGCTGATCGAGACGTAGTGGTTGGCGACCCCGGAGAGCGAGGTCGCCCGGATCTCCGCCGTCGTCCCCTCGTGCAGCTGCTGGTCGACTTCGACGTGGACCTCGGCGAGGTTGTCGTCGGTGAGGCCGAGGCTCACGACCGTGCCGGCGGGCGAGCCGCCGATCAGCACCTGGTTGTCGGCGACCAGCTGGCCGGCGTTCTGGAAGACCAGGGTGTACTTGTGGCCGCCGTTGCCGCTGAAGAAGACGATCGCCAAGACGACCACCGCGACGGCCAGCGCCGCGATCGTCGCGATCCGCGCGGGGGTGGTCCCCCGGCTTGCCGCCGGACCAGTCTCCTCGCCTAAGGGTTTGGCAGCCACAGATCGTCGCTTGCTTTCAAGCTCTCCGGTCCCTCCGACCCGGTAGAACGGCCGCAAGATCGTATCCAAGGGGGTCCCGGGCAAGTCCCCACCGAGCAGGGACTTAACTCGAAATCAACGCGCTACTCTGGCTGGCGGGAGCGGTTTTAGGGAATGGGAGAGGCGCCGCTGAATTCCGACCCTAGGAGCAAGCAATGCGCAGACGTCCATTTCTGATCGCCGCGATCGCCGCCATGGTGGTCGCGATCGCGGCAACGGCCGCCGTCGCCGGGCCCGTCGTCGTCGGCCCCAACGGCAACACGCAATCGATCGACTCGCTGATCGGGCCGAAAAAGCTTTCGAAAACGAAACTCACGCCGGCGACGCTCAAAGTCACCACCCTGACGACGTCGACGACGGACCCCACCGGCGTTCCCGTGCCGGCGATCCACGCCACCATCGACTTCGACAGGAACGCCCGCCTCTACACCAAGGGCCTGCCGACCTGCGACTCGGCGAAGCTGCAGAGCCAGTCGACCGAAATCGCCGAACGGGTCTGCGGGAGGGCGAAAATCGGCTCCGGCAAAGCGGTCGCCTACCTCCGCGCCGGGAAAGTCTATGAAGTGCCGCAGACCGTGACCGCCTTCAACGGCGTCCCCAAAGGCGGCAAGCCGACGGTCATCCTCCACACCTACGGGACGACCCCGCTGCAGGTCTCGCTGGTCCTCGTCGGC
>DATHFL010000319.1:0-3767 GCA_035318125.1 Solirubrobacterales bacterium
GGTGGTACGGATGCCCCCGCCGCAGACAGAAGGTGCCGACGCCGCATGAGCCGACGCCGCGCTCCTCGTCCCGCCGGCGACGCCTTCAAGGCGGCGCTGCAGAAGGCCGCGCCGAAGACCCCCCTGGCGGCGGTCCAGGCGGCCTGGCCGACGGCGGTCGGCGAGCAGCTGGCAGCGGTCGCGACGCCGGTCTCCGAACGCGACGGAGTGCTGACGATCGAGTGCAGGGAGGCGGTCTGGGTACAGGAGCTCGACCTGATGCAGGAGACCCTGTTGGAGCGCTTGCGGGACGCGGTGGGGAAGCAGGCTCCGCGGAAGCTGCGGTTTCGCCTCAACTCAGCGCGTTTCTAGACACTCTTTTTTCACGATTTGCAGGGAAAAAGTTACAAATGGGCAGCTCGTACGCGGCTCGCAACTGGTATTCTTATGGCAACTCGCATTGCGCCCCGACAGCCGTGGAGCGAGCTCCAAGGAGTCGGGGTTTTCTGTGTCAACCGGAAGGGACTCATTGCCTGAGAAAAAAGCCAGCGGCGACTCCTACGGCGCTAAGGACATCACCGTCCTCGAGGGGCTGGAAGCGGTTCGCAAACGCCCCGGCATGTACATCGGCTCGACCGGCCCGCGTGGTCTTCACCACCTGGTCTACGAGATCGTCGACAACTCCGTCGACGAGGCCCTGGCCGGTCACTGCGACAGCGTCCGCGTCGTCCTGCACCCCGACAACTCCTGCACGGTCGAAGACGACGGCCGCGGCATCCCGGTCGAGACGATGGAGAAGGAGGGCCGCCCCGCGGCCGAGGTCGTGCTGACCGTTCTCCACGCCGGCGGCAAGTTCGGGGACGGCGGCGGCTACAAGGTCTCCGGCGGCCTGCACGGGGTCGGGGTCTCGGTCGTCAACGCCCTCTCGGAGCGGCTCCACCTGCAGATCAGCCGCGAGGGCCACGTCTGGTCGCAGGACTACGAGCGCGGCAAGCCCCAGAACGACCTCAGCAAGGGCGAGAAGACCACGGACCACGGGACCAAGATCACCTTCCTGCCCGACCTCGAGATCTTCGAGGAGATCGAGTTCGACTTCCAGACCCTGGCCGAGCGCCTGCGCGAGACCGCCTTCCTCACCCGCGGCCTGAAGATCGAGCTGGTCGACGAGCGCGGCGCCACCAACAGCGTCACCTTCCAGTACGAGGGCGGGATCGAGGACTTCGTCCGCCACCTGAACGAGAACAAGGACGAGCTGCACGGCAAGGTCATCTACTTCGAGGGCAGCGAGGAGGAGGGCGAAGTCGAGGTGGCGATGCAGTGGAACAGCTCCTACCAGGAGTCGATCTTCAGCTTCGCCAACAACATCAACACCCACGAGGGCGGCACCCACCTCTCCGGCTTCCGCGCGGCGCTGACCCGGACCCTGAACGCCTACGCGCGCAACAAAGGGCTGCTGAAAGAGAAAGACGACAACCTCGCCGGCGAGGACGTGCGCGAGGGCCTGACCGCGGTGATCTCGGTGAAGCTGCACGACCCCCAGTTCGAGGGGCAGACCAAGACCAAACTCGGCAACCCGCCGATCAAGGGCCTGGTCGAGGAGACGGTCAACCGCAAGCTGGCCGAGTACTTCGAGGAGAACCCGGGCGACGCGCGGCGGATCATCAGCAAGGCGATCGACGCCTCGCGTGCCCGCGACGCCGCCCGCAAGGCCCGCGACCTGACCCGGCGTAAGTCGGCGCTGGAGAACTCGACCCTGCCGGGCAAGCTCGCCGACTGCACGGTCAAGGACCCGAGCCTGGCCGAGATCTTCGTGGTCGAGGGCGATTCCGCCGGCGGCTCCGCCAAGCAGGCCCGCGACCGCAACACCCAGGCGGTGCTGCCGCTGCGCGGCAAGATCATCAACGTCGAGAAGAGCCGGATCGACAAGGTGCTGGCCAACAACGAGATCCAGGCGCTGATCACGGCGATCGGGACCGGCGTCCACGACGAGTTCAACCTCGAGGACGCTCGGTACCACAAGATCGTGATGGCGACCGACGCCGACGTCGACGGCGCCCACATCCGCACCCTCGTCCTCACCTTCCTCTACCGGCAGATGCCGGAGCTGATCGACGCCGGCTACGTCTACATCGCCAAACCGCCGCTCTACCGGGTCAAACAGGGCAACCAGGAGACCTACCTGGAGCGCGAGTCCGAACTGGAGGAGCTGCTGCTGCGCGACAAACTCGAGAGCTTCGAGCTGCTCGACGCCAACGGCAAGAAGACGAAGCTGACCCCGAGCCGCTGGCAGGGCTACGTGCGGCGCTCGAAGGAGTACGAGGGCTGGGGCTCCTCGCTGCAGGCCGAGTTCGGCCACGAGGCGGTGCGCTTCCTCGAGGAGTCGAACCTGCTCGACGAAGGCGTCACCTCGGTCGGCGCCGCGGCGAAGCTGCTGGCCAAGAAAGCCCCCGAGGACGAGCCCTTCGACACCGAGGTGCTGGAGGCGAACGACGACCTGCTGGTCGTCAAGGCGATCGAGCGGCGCACCGGTCTCGCCCGCACCCACCGCCTGCCGTCCGAGCTCTTCGGCCACTACGACTACCGCAAGTTCGTCGAGGTCCACGGGGCGCTGCTGAAACAGGTCGGCCGCCCGCCCTTCGAGATCGCCTACGAGGAACGGCGCAACGTCGCGCTCTCGTTCCAGGCGCTGCGCGGGGCGGTGCTGGAGCTGGCCCGCAAAGGCGTGCAGCTGACCCGCTTCAAGGGATTGGGCGAGATGAACGCCGAGCAGCTGCGCGAGACGACGATGGACCCGGCGAGCCGGACGCTGGCGCGGGTGACGCTCGAAGACGCGACCGCCGCCGACCAGATCTTCTCGATGCTGATGGGCGACCAGGTGGGGCCAAGGCGCGACTTCATCGAGACCCACGCCAAAGAAGTGAGGTTCCTCGATGTCTGATTTGGGAGCTGCAAACCGTCGCATCTCGGAGTCCTCGGTCGTTCGGCTCGGGTCACGCACTGGAGTGCGCTCCCCTCACCTCTCTTCCCTGCGTCCGCCGAGCTGCGCGGTTTTCGCACCCAAATCTCCTGAAGGAGTGACCTCCTAGTGGCACTTGAAGCCCTTACCGGCCGGATCGAAGAGCGCGAGCTTGAGAAGGAGATGCGCTCGTCGTACCTCGATTACGCGATGAGCGTGATCGTCGGGCGGGCGCTGCCGGACGTGCGCGACGGCCTCAAGCCGGTGCACCGCCGCGTCCTCTACGCGATGCACGACATCGGCCTGCAGCCGACCCGGCCGTACCGCAAGTGCGCCTTCATCGTCGGCGAGGTGATGGGCAAGTACCACCCCCACGGCGACTCGGCGATCTACGACACCCTGGTGCGGATGGCGCAGGACTTCTCCCTGCGCTACATGCTGGTCGACGGCCAAGGCAACTTCGGCTCGATCGACGACGACCCGGCAGCGGCGATGAGGTACTGCGTCGCCGGCGACACCCGTGTCGCGACCACCAATGGCACCGTCCGCATCGACTCGCTCGTCGAGAGCGCTGCCCCCGAATCCGATTCGGACATCGACCTGGAGGTCCTCGACCGCCTGGGCCGACCGGTACACGCGAGCAAGTTCTTCCATTCCGGCGAGCACCCGACCTTGCGTCTCCGAACCGCGCAAGGCCATGAGCTGACCGGAACCCACAATCACCCGGTCCTCTGTCTTGTGGACATGGCGGGGGTCCCGCTGCTGCTCTGGAAGCTGCTGGAGGAGATCCGCCCCGGCGACCGCGTCCTACAGCTCCGATCCCAGTTCGAAT
>DATHFL010000320.1:0-15197 GCA_035318125.1 Solirubrobacterales bacterium
GGGCGAGCGGCCGCCGCTCATCGCGAAGGCGAAGGTGCCGCGCTCGGCAGCGGCCGCTTCGCCGGCGGCCGCGATCAGCTCCGCCGCCCGCCGCGAGGCGGCGCGCTCGTCGCCCGCCACCTCGAGCTCTATGGCCACCGATCAGCTCGCCTTCTCGTCGTGACCGCCGAACTGCTTGCGCATCGCCGAGAGCACCTTGTCGCCGAAGTCGCCGAGCCCGCGGGAGTAGAAGCGCTCGTGCAGGGCGGTGGTCAGGACCGGCGTCGGCACCCCCTCGTCGATCGCCGCGATCGCCGTCCAGCGGCCCTCGCCGGAGTCGGAGACGCGGCCGGCGAAGTCGCCGAGGTCCGGCGATTCCTGCAGCGCCGCCGCGGTCAGGTCGAGCAGCCAGGAGCCGATCACGCTGCCCCGGCGCCAGACCTCGGCGACCTCGGGCAGGTCGAGGTCGTACTGGTAGTACTCGGGGTGGTCGAGCGGCGCCGTCTCGGCGTCGGCCTCGCGCTCGACCTTGCCGGCGTTGGCGTTCTTCAGCACGTTGAGGCCCTCGGCGTAGGCGGCCATGATCCCGTACTCGATCCCGTTGTGGACCATCTTCACGAAGTGGCCGGCGCCGTTGGGGCCGCAGTGCAGGTAACCGTTCTCGGCCGGCGTCGGGTCGCCGTCGCGCCCCGGCGTCCGCTCGGCCGACTCGACCCCCGGCGCCAGGCTGGCGAAGATCGGGTCGAGCCGCTCCACCGCGCGGTCGGGGCCGCCGATCATCAGGCAGTAGCCGCGCTCCAGCCCGAAGACGCCGCCGCTGGTCCCGCAATCGACGTAGTCGATCCCCCGCTCCCCCACCTTCTCGGCGCGGCGGATGTCGTCGCGGTAGTAGGAGTTGCCGCCGTCGACGATCGCGTCGCCGGCCTCCAGCACCGCGGCGACGGCGTCGACCGTCCGCTCGGTGATCTCCCCCGCCGGGACCATGATCCAGACCGAGCGCGGCGCGCTCAGCTTCGCCGCCATCTCCTCCAGCGAGGACGCGCCCTGCGCCCCCTCGCCCGCCAGCTGCGCGACCGCGTCGGGGTTGACGTCGTAGGCGACGATCTCGTGGCCGTCGCGCATCAGGCGCCGGGCCATGTTGGCCCCCATCCGACCGAGCCCGACGATTCCGAGTTGCATAGGACCTCCGCTGGTAGCAGTGCTGGGGTGGGCGGGATATAGCCTCCCACGCGATGGGCCACGGTGCTTCCAACCACGCCGAGAACGCCGCCGACGTGCTGGCGATCTTCGGGATCAGCGGCGACCTGGCGAAGAAAATGACCTTCCGGGCGCTCTACCGGCTGGAGGAGCGGGGGAAGCTCGACTGCCCGATCGTCGGGGTGGCGATCGACGACTGGGACGACGAGCAGCTGCGCCAGCACGCCCGCGAGGCGATCGGCGCCACCGTCGGCGATCCCGACGAGGACGTCTTCGGCCGCCTCGCCGAGCGGCTCGCCTACGTCCAGGGCGACTACGCCGACGCCGAGACCTTCGCGCGGGTCGGGAAGGCGCTCGGCGACGCCAAGCAGCCGGTCTTCTACCTGGAGATCCCGCCGGCGCTCTTCGCCACCGTCGTCCAGGGGCTCGGCAAGGCCGGGCTGACGGACAACGCCCACGTGGTGATCGAGAAGCCCTTCGGCCGCGACCTCGACTCGGCCCGCCAGCTCAACGCCGAACTGTGCTCGGTCCTGCGCGAGGAGCAGATCCTCCGCATCGACCACTACCTCGGCAAGGAGCCGGTGATGGACATCACCTACCTGCGCTTCGCCAACGCGATGCTGGAGCCGATCTGGAACCGCGAGCACGTCTCCCACGTACAGATGACGATCGCCGAGGACTTCGGGGTCGCCGACCGCGGCCGCTTCTACGACGCGGTCGGGGCGATGCGCGACGTGATCCAGAACCACGCCCTGCAGGTGCTGGGGATCGTCGGCATGGAGCCGCCGACCGGCAACCACCCCGACAGCGTCCGCGACAAGAAGCTGGAGTTCTTCAAGGCGATGCGGGCGGCCGACCCGAAGCGCTACGTGCGCGGCCAGTACGAAGGCTTCCACGGGGTCGCCGACGTGGCGGGCGACTCGACCACCGAGACCTTCGCCGCGGTCGAGCTGGAGGTCGACAACTGGCGCTGGAGCGGCGTCCCCTTCTTCGTCCGCGCCGGCAAGTGCCTGCCGGTGAAGGCGAGCGAGGTGACGGTCTTCTTCAAGCGGCCGCCGCGGCTCGGGGTCGGGCGGGGGAAGACGCCGGAACCGAACCAGCTGACGATCCGGATCGAGCCGCAGCCGGGCGCCCGCACCCGCATGTACGCGAAGAAGGCGGGCGAGGAGTCCTTCCAGGCGGCGGACCTGGAGGTGCTGTTCGAGAAGGTGCCGGGGGAGGACCCCGAGCCCTACGAGCGCCTGCTCGGCGACGCGATCGCCGGCGAGCACCAGCTCTTCACCCGCCAGAGCGCGATCGAGGAGACCTGGCGGGTGGTCCAGCCGCTGCTCGACGAGCCCGGTCCGGTCCACGCCTACGAGCAGGGAACTTGGGGGCCGAAGGAGGCCGACGAGCTGATCCGCGGGACCGGCGCCTGGGCCGATCCCTGGCTGCCGTACGACTGAATCCCTATGGTGGCCGGTCCGATGGTCGACGCCGGAGAAAGGGCCGATGAGCTGCTGCGGGGGCTCGGGTACGCGGAGTGGCGGCCGGGGCAACGGGACGCGGTGGTGGCGGCTCTCGAAGGGCGGGACTCGCTGATCGTGATGCCCACCGGCGGGGGGAAGAGCCTTTGCTATCAGCTGCCGGGGCTGGCTACCGACGATTTGACGATCGTGGTCAGCCCGCTGATCGCGTTGATGCGGGACCAGTGGGAGAAGCTGACTCGGGCGGGGCAGCCGGTGGCGATGATCACCTCGGGGATGGAGGAGGAAGCGGTTCGGGAGGCGCTGGCGCGAGTGCGGGGCGACGCCCGGATCGTCTACTGCGCTCCCGAGCGGTTCGGGTCGAGCGTCTTCCTCGAAGCGCTCTCGCACCGGACCGTCGACCTCGTCGCCGTCGACGAGGAGCACTGCGTCTCGGAGTGGGGGCACGACTTCCGGCCCGACTACCTGCGGCTGCCCGAGGTCGTCGAGCGGCTCGGACGGCCGACCGTGATGGCCTGCACGGCGACGGCGACGCGGCCGGTGGCGGCGGAGATCGCCTCGCGCTTTGGGATGCGGGAGCCGCTGCAGGTCCGCTCCGGCTTCGACCGGCCCAATCTCTCCTTCGACGTCGTCGCGCTCGAGGGCAAGGGCTCGCAGGCGCGGCGGCAGGCGCTGCTCGAGGCCGGGCTGGCGGACCCGGCGAACCGGCCGGCGATCGTCTACTGCGGCACCCGCCGCCAGACCGAAGAGGTGGCCGCGGAGCTGCGCGACGCCGACGTCGCCGCGGCCGCCTACCACGCCGGCCTCGCGCCGGAGCAGCGGACGGCGATCCAGGAGCGCTTCATGGCCACCGACACCGGCGTCATCTGCGCGACCAACGCCTTCGGGATGGGGGTCGACAAGCCCGACGTGCGCTCGGTCTGGCACGTGACGATCCCGACCAGCGTCGAGGCCTACTACCAGGAGGCCGGCCGCGCCGGGCGCGACGGCCTGCCCGCGCGGGCGGTGCTGCTGGCGCTGAAGGCCGACCTCGGCCGGCTCGTCCGCTTTAACGAACAGCGCGCCGGCGACCCCGACCTGGCGATCGCCCGCGAGCGCGGCTGGCGCGCCTACCACGCGATCAAGGCCTTCACCTACGGCACCGAGTGCCGCCGCCGCTCCCTCCTCGACCACTTCAGCGACCGCACCGCGGGGGCGCCGCTGGAGCGCTGCTGCGACGTCTGCGACCGCCTCGAGTGGCTGCCGGACCCGGAGACGATCGCGCCCCGCCGCCCCCAGCGCACCGGCACCAAGGCACCCACGCCCGACCTCTCCCCCGCCGACGCGCCGCTGTTCGAGGCGCTGAAAGCCTGGCGCCTGCAGGCCGCCGCCGACAAGCCCGCCTACACCGTCGCCCACAACAAGACGCTCACCGCGATCGCCACCGCCCGCCCCAGCGACGCAGACTCCCTCCTCGCGATCAGCGGCATCGGCCCCAGCTTCGTCGAGAAGTACGCGCCCGAAGTGCTGGCACTCATCGCCGAGCACGCCCAGCCGCTGGCCGCCTGAGCGCCAGCATCTAGTCCCGGGCCTGAGAGGTCCTGCCCGTCAAGAAAAGCCAGCAGTTCACACTGAAGACGATCGCAAAGCTGATTGGTAGCGCCGCGGACCTCACACCTTCAGTTACAGCTAAGCCTCGTTGGGGTGCTCAGGCGCCTCGGGTGATCGGTTTCGTTCTTCCGCGCGGTAACGCTGTTCCACGCGGTAGCTCCTAAGCATCATCAGCTGAATAATTGCAAGCAGGCCAGCACTCTCCCACACCCCCTGAGTCAGCGCGTACACCATCGCGCCGAACCAAACAGGCATTAATGCCATGGCTATTTTCATTTCCAGACTCATTTTCCAACGCAGATGCGCAGTTAGATCCTTTGCTGGACGGGTAGCCGGCGTCTAGTCTCGGGGCGGAAAGACCCTTCCCGTCAAGAAACGCCAACAATTCACACTAAAGAGGATCGCGAGGCTGATTGGTACCGCAGCGGACCTCACACCTTCCGTTGCCGCTATGAAAACAGCATATAGAGAGGTGCCTACCGCGAGGGCAACCAAGAGGGCAGCTACTAGGGCTCGTCGGCGAGTGGTCGGTCGGTCGTGCATCCGTCTATCCTTTTAGCACCAACCGGCTCGACTTGCACCCTCTGCTGCAAGCGCTGCAACGCCCTGCGCGGTGCCGATCACGAGGGACCACCCACCACTGACGGGGGCTAAGGCAACCCCGCTGAGGAGGGAGGAAATATCCAAGCCAATGGCTACATCCGAACAGCGAATTGGATCCGGATCTGGCAGCGGGCCGGCTGCTTCTCTGGCCTTCCTTTGCATCTCTGCGAATTCTTCTTCTTTCCACCTGCCCACTTTCTTCTGCAGGTTCTTCAGGTACATAGGGTTATTAACAAGGTAGTTGAGGAATTGCCGAGCATCACGCTTGTTCTGGAATTTCGTGACAGCGAGCTTGTTCTTGTTGGACCTCTCGCGCCAAGCTTTACGTTTTAACTTCATGCAGCGTTTTATCCAGTCCCAGTCACCGGCGCATTTTTCGCCGGTCAAATCGAAGTTGTTGATTGGATCGCCGCTGGCGTACTCGTAGCCATTGGCGGAGCCTCCAAGCACGGGATCCAGGGACAAGAAGCGTCCGATCGCGGGCACATAACTCCGAACCCCCATCTGAATCACGCCCGAGGGCAATTCCGTCCTCCTCTGCTTCCCGCCAAGCCAGCCGTAGCGCCCACCGGTTCCAGAGGTCGGATTGCCGAACTCGTCGTAGCTGAAGATGCTTTTCAGGCTCGTCGCGAGCGGGCTTCTGGCTGCCGTAGCGACGACGTCGCCGTGGAGGTTGGTCAGCTGCATCGTGACTTCGGAGCCACCTTCTTTGAATTCCTGGATGGCCGCGAGTTCACCGCCGATGCCCGCGATGCTGCGAGTCCAAATCGATCCGCGCTCGGTCCAAGCGGGGGAGTCGGAGGGACCGGCGTAGTGGAAGACTTCGGTGCCTTCCAGACCACCGGCCTGCAGCCGCTGGCGCTGGCGCAGGTTCGCGTCAAGCTGGAAGGTGTTCGTCACCCCTCCCTGCGACTGGCTGGCCACCATGTCGTTGGCGAAATAGCTGGTCGCCAGAGTGCTCCCGCCGGCATAGGCACCAGGGAGGCTGGTGATCCGGCCGAAGCTGTCATAGCTCAGGCCGCTCGCCAGGAGCCGGTCCGCCGAGTCGTATTCGTAGCTCTGGGTGGTGCCGCCGGAGGTGGCGCAGGCGCCGCCGAGCCCGGGGGCACGGGTGGTCATTGAGGTCCGGTTTGAGTTCTTGTCATAGGCGTAGACCCGCGTCGTACAGGAGCCGCCCTGGGGCGTTTCCCTGGCGGAGACGAGGCGCCCGGCCTTGTCGTAGTCGTAGAGGTCGGTGCCGAGGGTTCCGCTTTCACTGACGATCTGCCCGTCGATCGAGCGTTCGAGAGCGAAGGAGAGCCAGGTGCAGCTCGCACCGCAGAACATCTGCTTCGTGTAGGTGAGGCCGACCGGAGCGCCGGTCCCGTCGTAGGTGGTTTTCGCCGTCAGCATGTTCGGCAGCCCGCGTTCGACGAGGTTCCCGTCGGCGTCGTAGGCGGCGGTGAAGGTACCGGCGGCGGAATCTTCGAGCGTGACCAGTAGCCCGGTGACCGAGTCGTAGGTCATCCACTGCGTACCTTTCCCGTCTTCCACCGTCACCGGCCGACCGAGGGCGTTATAGGTGATCGTTGATTTGCTCCCGTCCGCGTCTTCGTAGGAGGTGGCGCGGCCGAGGGCGTCATAGGTCGTGGTGATGGCTTGGTTGTCGAAGCCGGTGCATTCGCTCTCGCAGACGAAGCGTTCGGTGGTCGGCGCCCCCGTCGTCGAGCTGTAGAGGGTCTCCACTTTCGGGATCGGGACCCCCCCGCCGGTGATCTTATTGGTGATTTGCCGCCCGGCTGCGTCGTAAGTCGTGACCGTTTTGCGGACGTCTTCAGCTCCCCCGCCAGGGCTTTCGAGGACTTCCAACGCCTGCCCCAGCTGGTTGTAGGAGGCAAAAGTCCGCACCAAGAGCTGGGGTTGCCCGGCCGTGCCAGGCTGCGTGGCCGGCGTGACTTTGCAGGGCAGGCCTGCGTAAGCGTCGCTCCGACACTCGACCGGGCCTTCTTTGAGCTTTTCCGAGGTGTAGTAAACGAACTTGGTGGTCCCCGCACCGGCGCCGGCTTCGTCTTTGGGCTGCCTGGTTTCCGTCGGCAGTCCAGTGGTCGCGTCGTAGAGGGTCTTGCTGACGACGTTGAGGCCACCGCTGCCGGGATCGATGATCGTTTCGGTCGGCTTGCGCAAAGTCCAGTCGTAGCGGTACTCAGTCACCCGCTGGTCGGCGTCTTCGCCTTTGCCCGAAATGCTCGCCCCGGTCGTTTCGCGGGTCGGCAGGTGGGGCATCGGCGTGCCGACGGGGGGAGCCGGTGCACCTTCGTCGTACTGGACCACCCGGTGCTGGCGGGCATTGACGATTTCTCCCGACGCCAGGCGCACCTGGTGCATCGGCCCCCATTCTTCGCGAAGCTCGGTTCCGTCGGACGAGTATTTGCGTTTCGTCGCCAGTTCATGAGACTTCGCCACCGAGCCTTCACCCGCTGCCAGCGCCCGGAGTCGGTTCTGGGCACTCAGCTCACGGACGACGTTGCCATATTCGTCGGTTTCGGTGGTAGTGATCGACGCGCCTTCGGTTCCGGCGCCGGCCGGCGTCGCGACGTTCGAGAGCTGCCCTTCGACGCCCAGGTAGTAGACGGTGGCACGCGCATAGCTCGACGGCGGGCTCGAGGGCACTTCGCTCGGCGGGAAGATCGCCGTCGCGTCGGTAGGGAAGGCCTGCTGGCCCCATTTCGCGACCGTCGCGATGCCCATGTCGTAAGGAGCGCCGCTGCCGCTGAGCGGCACGTTGTAGGCGATCGTCGCCTGCGCGGTGGGCTGGCCTTCGACCAGGCTCGCCCTTTTGACGGCGACAAGTCGTCCATTGGGTTCTTCTCCTGCCACCGAGCCGTAATCCATCGTCCAGGGTTCCTGGCCAGGCGGGGTGATGGTCTGGATCTGGCCGCCGGAGGCGTAGGCGTAGGTCTCTTTCAGCGCCGGGGCGATCCGCGGGTCCCACTCGGCGATCAAGCGGCCCTGGCTGTCGTAGCTGTAGTTGGCGACTTCCCAGCTGCCCATCGTCGTGTTGCTGGTCGCTGCGTAATAGGTGATCTTGGCGAGCCGGTCGCCGGCGGTGGCGGGCGCTCCCCAGTTGCTCGCCGGCTGATAGGTGAAGGTGAGGACGTGGCAGCCCGGGCTGGCGGTCGCACTTTCATCGCCGCAGTTGATGCCGGCGGGGGAGGGAGCGATCACCTTTTCCAGGCGGCGTTTGCCGCCGACCAGCTGGTAGACCATTCGCGTCTTGTTGTTGGAGCCCCCCGTCATCGACACGGAGACCGGCAGGTATTCCGTTCCGCTGCCGCCATTGTCGAAGACCGTGCGGTTGCCGTCGGGGTCGGTGAGCGCGATCTGCGTTGCGCTCAGGCGCACCAGGAGGAAACCGGTGAGCTCCGGCGGCGTGACGAAGGCGCCGCTTTCGGTGATTTCGAAGGGCAGCTCGACCCCTTCGAGATCGGTCACGATCGCATAGGAGTAGCTGTAGGTTTCCCCTTCTTCACCCGGTTCGGTGTAGGTGGCTTCGCGGACGTTGCGCCAGGCCGCGCCGCCCGCTTCTTCCACGGGCACAGTCGGCTTCCATCCTGGACCGAGGACACCTTTTTCTTCAGCTTTGGCGTCGCGCGAGTTGTGGGTACGACTGAATTCCAGCGGCGCGGTGAATCCCGGCATCACGACATCGGTGCGCGAGACCGTGAAGTTGCCGGTGAGCAGGTCGACGCTGCCGGGGCCGATCGGAGCGACTCCGTCTTTCGGCCCGCCCGTGTCGGGGTTCAGCTCCAACTCCACCGGCGGCGTGTAGCCGCCGGCGTTGGTGACTCCGACGAGGACCGCCCGGATCTGGCCTTTGACCGCAGCCGATACAGCTGGGTCGCTTGCATCCCAGAAGAGCGGCTCGCTGTGCTGTTCGCCGCCTTCGACCGCGTAGGGCCATTTGACGCTCTGGCCATTCTTGTCGACGACCTTCGACTCGGGCACGTTGATCCAGCCCTCTTCGCCTTGGTATTGCCAGGTGACCCCGGTGACGCCGGAGTGGTTCCAGGCGGCGGCAAGCTTGAAACGCTTGGCGGAGACCGTGCCTTCGCTCGGCGAGGTCACTTTGCTGCCGGCGGGAGCGGGCTGCGTGTAGGTGACGGTGAGGTAGGGCTTGCTGCCACTGGCGCTGGAGAGGAAGGGGACTTCGCGTTCGATGCAACATTCACGCTGCCCCTCATCCTTCAGCTTCAGCAGGACCCCTTGGTTCGGCACCGTGCCCGAAAGCCACCGCTGCACGAGCCAGGTCAGGCTTTGGCCTTTGAATTCCCACCAACCCGCCCCGTTGCCTCGATCAGCGGTGTTGACGGCGATCTCTTTGGGGCTCGTGTATTTGCCGAAGTCGCCGCCTGGGCTCGTCCAGGCATGGTGTTTGCCGGCGTTGTAGGTGTCGTAGTTTTTCCAGTTGACCGTGCTGTCCCAAGTCTGGTTTGCGTCGAAGAGCTGGACGCCGGAGGTGTTGCGAGCCTCGCTCCAGCCCCAGACCCCGAGCGTCGCCGAGCTGAACGAGGCGTTGGCGGGGATCGAGCTGAGGTCGAACCGCAGCAGCGTGCGAATGAACTCGTCGGCGCTCGGGCTCGATTTGTAGGCGGCCTTGACGCCCAGGTACTGCCAGCCCGAGGCGCCGCAGAAGCTCGTTTCGCTGTAGCTGCCGTTGGCGATCGCGCAATCGAGCGCAGGCGCCGGGATCGTCACGGTCGGATCGATCCTTGCCGGCCAAACTCGATCGGGGTCGGCGAGCCATTCCTCATCGGCCGCCACCGTCAGCTGCCAGCCCCCTCCCGCCGCGGGCTGCAGGTCGTAGTCGACGTCGGCGGAGACGTTCGGCACCTCAGCGCTGTCCGACATCACCGGCGCGGGCAGCTGGGTCACCAGGTTGCCTTCTTCGTCGCGGAAATCGATCGCTCCCGCTTCGGTGAGCTCCGGAGTCAGCCCTGCGGAGGCCTCGAGAAGAAAATGGAAGGTCGAGGGCGCGCTGGCGTCGGCGAGGACGATGTTCTCCTTGAGGCCGCCGGCGAGCCCCTCGAATTCGAAGCTGACCGAAGGGTCGTTGGCGTCGTAGACGGCTGCCTCGCCGTCCAGTTCAGCCGGGTCGGTCGCGAGGCCGAGCGGCTTCTGCGACACCCACGCACCACCGACCGAGAGACGAACCGCGCCGCTATCGAGGGAGCTCGGAAGCCGCACCTCGAAGCTGTTGTCCCCGTTGATGATCGAACCGTCGGGCGCTTCTTCCAGCTCTTCTTCAATCGGCATCCATTTCCCGTCAGCGTCTCTGTAGTTGACAGGCACCTCGAAGAGGTAGGTCTGCAGGCGTCCGTCCGGGAGCCGGTAGGTGTTCGAGGTTCCGGTGCGATAACCGGGCAGCTCCTCGCCCTGAGGAGCTATCGGATTCGAGGCAGGGGATTCGGAGACAACGGAACTCTCGCTGCGGGCGATGTCCATGCCGATACCGCTCAGGACGAGAGCAAGAGCGATGACGGTAAGCAGCAGAGTCCGGTTTTTGCCGCTGGCGCGCCGAGCGCTTACATCGATGCGAGAAAGCAAGAGTCCCCCTGTCGTCGTGGATGCGGGGCGCACCGTACACGACTGAGAACCTCACAGGTAGTGAAACTTATGGTTAAATAAGTTGTGCCGGTGAACGTACGTTTAACGGTGTGTGTACTTAGGCGACACTCGCGACACTCTGACCAGCGCTGTGAACAGCCGCAAAAGCGCTCTAGAAGTGACTTCACAGCGCAAAGGCTTGACACTGTGTCAACTTATGCGCGGCCCGCGATGTAGACGATCTTGGCGTCTCGCTCCTCATCTGGCGAAGGTGACAGGAGGATGCGGCCATCTTCCTCTCGCTGGCCGAGGGCGGCGAGAGGACGGAGACCGGAGGCCTCCAGCGCCTCCTTCACCTGCTCCGTCGTCCAGTGCCTTTGGCGGTGGCGGTGGGTCTCTAGGTCGCGGCCGGAGAGCCGTCCCTCGAAGGTCGCCCCTGGTCTGACCTCGGGGGTCAGCCCGCGCCACTCCCGGCCGCCCGTCTCCTCCCTTACGTCAGAGGCGTAGTCGGCCCGGAACAGCGCCAGCGTGTTGGCGTCGAAGACCGCGAGGCCACGATCGCGGCTCAGATTCCGCGCGACGCCGGCGAGGGCCCGCTCCAGGTCGCCGTCCTCGGTCAGGTAGTTGACGACGTCGTTCAGCAGCAGGACCAGCTGGAACGCCTCTCCCGTCGAGAGACCTGGCGAAGGACAGATCGGTGGCAGGCTGCGGGCATCGAGGTTGAGTAGCTCGACCCGCGAGCCGAATTTCCGTCCTGCCTCTGCGAGCATCCCGACCGACACGTCGCAGCCGACAACTCGCCAGCCGCGGGCCAGCAACGGCTCGAAGGCGCGGCCGGTCCCGCAGCCGACGTCCAGCGCCCAGCCCTTCTCGAGACCGTGCTTCGCCAGTTCGGGGAGCAGCACCTTCCCCAGCCACATCTCATAGTCGTTCTGAGCAGTCCACTCGTCGTAGGCCGCGGCGAAGCGGTCGTAGGCGTCTCTTGCGGATTCCATGTGAGTCAGTGCCCGACAACCTGGCTTCTGACCGCCGTAGCGGCCAGAAGCCTGTCATGCCTCCTAGGTCAGGAGCCCTTCCCTCTGGCTATTGCAGGAAGGCTCTTCTCCATCTTGAGCAGCACTTGCTTCACCTCCTCTCCAACCTTGCGGAGTGGAAAGGATTCCACCAGTGAAGGATTGCTCACTGGACCTTGTGCTTAGCTCTAGGAGAAATACGATCCAGTACCTGAGTATTCCGAGAGGAGAAGACCCCGTGGCGACGAGAGCGCAGCGTCGGCAGGCAACTCAAAACCGCATGAAGGCGATGTCGTCTCAGCTACGGGCGGAAGCCTTCAGGCTTATCCGCGACCGGGGGCCAATGAGCCCGAAAGAAGTAGCGGAAGAGCTCGAAGTTAAAGTGCGCGATCTCAACTACCACATTCGCAAACTTGAGGAGTTTGACTGCATCGAAGAAGTTGGCACGCGCCGGATTAAGAGCGTCCTCGAACATCTCTATGCCGCCACTGAGCGGCACATGATTGACACCGACGAGTGGGAGGACCTAGCTACCCAAGAGCCCGAGATGGCGGAATTCCTGGTCGATGAATTCATGCAGAGCATCGTTGACGATTACACCGAGTCCAGGCGAGCCGGCATTGTTGGGTTGGATGAGCAGTTCTTCATCGTTCGCGTTCCACTTTGGCTCGATTCAAAGGGTCTTCGCGAAGCACGTAAGGCTTCGGTGAAATATCAGGACGAGATGGTTGACATTGCGGCCCGCAGCGCCGCACGACACGGCGAGGAAGGCACCGATGAGGTTCCGGTGTCTTTTTCTATCGCCTGGTTCAAGATGCCAAAACGCGACAAACCCCGACCAGTGCGGTGAAAATGTCTCCACTGGTGGATTGTTGACGCCAGCCTTTCTCTCCGGTTCACTACCTCTCCGGTAGAGATAGTTCTCACCACTCGACTGACATACATCCACTTCTGACTCGTTGGTCGGGGTGGACCGACCAGGACCGGAGGTCATGGGGCGCTCCCTGGGACGCCCCATGAGTTCCCACCTTCGCTCCTGGTCGGTCGGTCGAGCAATTCAGACGATGAAACTCGAGCCAACTCCCAAGATATTCCCCCATCACGGTTCCTCCCCTGCCGATTCAGGGGGCGCGGCCACTGCGAGGGAGGAGCGAGAGGCACACCTGTGGTCCTCGCTCGTTCCTCACCTGATTCATCCGGTCAAACTCGTGATCCTGGAAGCGCTCCTCTATATGGAGCAGGAGCTGGCTGCCAGTCAGATCTCCTCGCTCGTGGGTGAACACGAGTACTCCACGGCGGTGATTTCCTACCACCTGAAAGTCATGGCCAAGGCAGGGGTGATCGAACTCGTCGAAAGCAAGAAGGTCAGGGGCTCCGAGATGCATCTGTTCGACCTGGCCAAGCCAGCGACTGCATGAGCTCGCGCAAAGGCGGTTGCATCGCCGCTTGGCGATCGGGGGCCGGCGGAGCGCGCTTGTCACCATTAGCGCTCTGGCTGGATCTCTGAAAGCGAGAGGCCTCGCGGCCCTGCTCGCCGGCTTGACGCTGGTCGTCCTCGCCTGGGCCGCCCCGGCCGGGGCCGGCTCCCTGCTCAAGCCGCCCGGCAAGAAGGTCTACTGGGGGGTCTCCGACACCGGCGACCCGGCCGACTTCGGGCAGTTCGCCGACGTGCTCAACAAGCACCCGGCGGTGATGCAGTCGTTCCGCAGCTGGGGGACCGACTTCGACGAGGTGATCCGGCGCTGGCAGATCGCGCGGGCGCGGCCGATGATCCACATCACCACCGCCGACAACAACACGGGGGGCGAGATCATCACCCCGGCGCAGATCGCCGCCGGGCTCGGCGATCGCTACCTCGTCCGCCTCAACAAGCTGTTCGCCAACAAGAAGATGCGGTCCTACGTGCGGCCGCTGGGGGAGCCGAACCGCTGCCTCAACGTCTACGCCGCCTACGACTGCGCCGGCGCCTCGCGCGGGCCCGAGCACAGCCCCCGCGCCTACAAACGCGCCTTTCGCCGCATCTACGTGATCGTCCACGGCGGCGCCAAGGCGGGCAAGATCAACCGCCGCCTCGCCAAAGCGGGCCTGCCGCCGCTGACCGTCGACGTGCCCGGGCTGGAGAAGGCCCCGGTCGCCGTCGTCTGGAGCCCGCTGCCCTCCGGCTCCCCGACCGTCCCCCACAACCGGCCGCGCCACTTCTACCCCGGCTCGCGCTGGGTCGACTGGGCGGGAACCGACTTCTACGCCGGCTACCCGGAATGGAAGTCCCTCACCGGCCTCTACAACCGCTTCTCCGGCAAGCCGTTCGCGATCACCGAGTGGGCGGTCGAAAGCGGCGACGACCCGAGCTTCGTCCGCAAGCTCTTCGCCTGGGTGCGCAGCCACCCGCGGACCAAGATGCTCGTCTACTACCAGGACTTCGGCAGCTCCAGCAACTACCGAATCCAGAACTACTCGTCCAGCCTCAACGTTTTGCGCGCCCGCCTGCACTCCGGGCGCTTCCCGGCTTACGCGCCGGGTGCGCCTCGCCGACCGCCGCCACCCCGCGGTGGGGTTGGAGCGCGGTGATCATAGGCAGGGTTTTGGCGTGATCGCGCGAGCCTGACGTTTCGGAAAGCATGGTTATTTCCGAAATGAACTGCTAGCCTTCTGGCATGTCGTCGCAGATCGCCCCGACCCAACTGCGTCGCCGTGCCGCGCTCGCACGCCTGGAGGCCGAAGAGCTGGCCGACGCGGTTTCCGAGCTGCGCTCTGCCTCGCTCTCGGGTGAGGAGCTAAGGCAGGCACTGGAGCAGGTGGAGGCGTTGAGCGCGCGCGTTCA
This sequence comes from Solirubrobacterales bacterium, assembly GCA_035318125.1. Lineage (GTDB taxonomy): Bacteria > Actinomycetota > Thermoleophilia > Solirubrobacterales > 70-9 > VAYN01. Next base: position 14,253 of record DATHFL010000320.1, read on the forward strand.
AAAAGCGCTCGACCTGCCGGGCGGATTGAGTGTCGCCCAGGCCGCCGAGCGACTTGAGGTAAGCGAGCCGACGATTCGCAAGTGGCTCGCCGAGGGCCTGCTGGAGCGGGCCGGCGAGCGCAAGCCGGCGGAGGTCTCCCAGCGCAGCGTGATCGAGGTCGAGCGGGTCCTGGGCAGGGTCCGCAAGAGCTACCCGGCGAGGCGCTGGAGCGAGGCGCTGGCGGCCTTCCTGCACGACCGCGACCTACTCGATCAGGAGTGGGTGCGCGAGGGCACCGAGCAGCTGCGACGCGGCGAGCTGATCGAGCGCTGAATAAGGTCCGCCGGGTGGCGGGCGAGGACTACTCGTCCAGCCTCAACGTCCTGCACGCCCGCCTGCACTCCGGGCGCTTCCCGGCTTACGCGCCGGGTGCGCCTCGCCGACCGCCGCCACCCCGCGGTGGGGTTGGAGCGCGGTGATGCTCGAGTACCCGGTCAGGTAGAGGCGGCGGCCGTCGGAGATAACGGGCGTGTAGGTCCCCTTCGGGTAGCGGAAGACCCGCCGCCCGCTCCGCATCATGAAGCCGCTCGTCGTCTTGTAGGTGAACTCGGCGACGTAGACGATGTCGCCGATCGCCGAGAGCGAGCCGATCACCTGGCCGCCGGCCGAGCGGGTCCAGCGGACGCTGCCGTCCTTGGCGTCGAGCGCGTAGACGTTGCCGTCGAAGGAGCCGATGAAGACGGTCGGCGGGCTGTGCTTGGTGTTGGCGACGGCGGGGCCGGAGTAGGCGTAGCCGCCGGTCGAGTAGGACCAGGCGAGGGTGCCGTCGGAGATGTCGTAGCTGTAGACGCGGGCGTCGTTGTTGCCGGCGTAGACGCGGCCGTAGGCGACCGCGGGGGTCGAGTAGAAGGCGCCGGAGCCGCCGTAGCCGGGCCCGAGCGAGCCCGCCTGCCAGACCAGCTCCC